>SLSB01000310.1 GCA_007130675.1 Candidatus Hydrogenedentota bacterium
CGTTTTCAAGCAGTGTTTTCATGGCCCCGGCCAGGGGCTCGACGGTCCCGGTGGGCACGATGAACCCTTCAACCTCATTGGTCAGGATCTCGGTCAGCCCCCCGTAATCCGAACAGACCACCGGCTTTTCCTCGGCCATCTGTTCTTTCAAGCTGAACGAAGACGTGTCGCAGTCGATCGAAGGCTGGACACCGATATCAAAAGCTTGGGTGCACCGCGCCATGTCGTCGCGAAACCCGGCGAACGTCACCATGCCGGCAATGCCGAGCTCTTGGGTGAGGGCAACCAGCTCCGGCTCAAGATCCCCCCGGCCCAAGACGAGCAGGCGCAACTGGGGAAACTCGTCTTTGAGCAGCGCCGCGGCCCGAAACAAGAATGCATGGCCTTTGGCGGGCACCAGGCGCGCGGCAATCCCGCACACGAGCTCTCCGTCGGTATAGCCGAATTCAGCGCGCGCCTCGGCACGCAGGACCGGGTCAGGCGCGAACTCGTCCGCGTCGACGCCGTTATGGATTGAGCACATCCGCCCGGGGTCGAATGCGCGTTGTTGGGCGAGTGTATGGCGCACGACGTCGCAGACGACGATCTGAAAATCGGTCCAATTCAGGTTCAAGACGCGGTTGGGCCACATATCGTGCACACGGTAGGTGTTGTGCCGGGTGCGCAGCACGCATACCGGCCGCCCCAATAGGCGGTTGGTGCCCGCGAGCACCCAGTGGTCTTGAGACCCGTTGACGTGCAGAATGTCCGGCCGTTGTTCGCGAATGAATCGCCGGGCCTCTTGAATATCGTTCAGCCAACAAGCGGGCCGGAGCCCGCCCCGGAATGTGAACCGGTTGTTGGCTGCGCATCCCGCGGACTCGGCATGCCCGAGCAGAACCGATTCGCGCCGGCAGCCCACCGTCACCCGGTGGCCCAGCCGGGTAAGCTCGGCAGCAAGATTCGAGACATAGCGGACCTGCCCCCCGCCGCGCAGGTGGGGGTCGCTGATCAATATGTGCAGCGGGCGGTGTGTCACGGCAGCGGCACCGCCTTTTCAACGGTCATGTCAGGCACGTGCTCGATGGTAATGCCCTTAAAGGCGGCGGGGTCGAAATGCTGGGCGAAAAGCACAACGTCGTTGGGTTTGCCGAACTCGAGTTTGCTGCCCGCCTCGAAAAAATACGCGACGATCGGATTCGGATTCGGTGCGTAGCCGCGCCACGAGGCCAGCGCGGGGTACACTTCCCGCTGCACCCCGTTGAGCCACGCGCGAATACCGTAGTTGCCTCCGGCAAGATCCAAGCCATATTTGCGCGTCAAGGGAAGGGCATAGCCCTCGGGGACGCCCGGCACCCCCGACCGCGTCCGAAGGGGGTCGAAAGTCCGCTCGAGCTCGAAGCGAACCACGAAAAACAGCCGCTTGGGATAGGCCCAGCTCGGCCGGTTCAGGCGGAAGGGAAACACATCGAGCTTCTCTTTCCAATCTGCGGGTGCGTCAAACGTTGCCGAAAGCCAAGCATCGCGGCGAATCTCTATATCCGCGGAATACGGGATGCCTTCGAACCCGCCTTGGGGCAGCGTTTCCTCGCCCTGTTCGAGAAGGCAGCAGGTAACCTTCCAGTTCCGGATGCGGGTTTGAACCGAAGAACCTGGGAAACTCACGGTTTGACGTTCGAGGCGGTCTCCACACCTGACCACGATGTCCGCGTGCGAACCGGGCGTTCCTTGCACATAGAGCTGATCCTGGCCGATGCGCGCGGGTGCGCCAAACACTTCGGGGCGTTTCCGGCGGCCGGCGGCCGGGGAGCGGCGGACGACTTCGACAATGCGGGCCTCTTTGGGCCCCAACAGGCATGTGAACTCGCTGTCACGCGCAAAGAGCCCGTCATTGGGCCCCAGATAGTTATATTCGCTGGGATAGATTTCACGCACGATAAACTCGAGCGCGTGCTTGAGGTGCAGTCGCAGGCTGACTTCCTGAGGGTCATAGGACGTGTTAAATAGGAATATGACTGCGCCCTGCGCCGTGGCATAGCTGTAGCCATCCACATCGCTCAGCCCCGGTTCGCCCAGGATTTCGTCCACAAACACCCGATCCGCCAGATTCTTTCGCTCCCATGCCAACCATTTCGCCGCGAACGCTTTGTCCTCTTCAGGAAGGTCTTGCGGAAGTGCATGGAAGCGGTGCCGGGGCGCGGTGGCCAGAGCGGAAATCAGAGCGTATCGCCACCCTGCGCAGTCGTGATACAGATACCACGGATAATGCTCGCCCCCCGGGTAGGGGGCCTCGAACGCCGCCTCGGGCGCAAGGCCCACCGAATTCGAGAGCTTGCTGCGCGGGATAAGAAAACTCGAGGCCCGGCGGAAATAGAGGCGCTGCATGTCAGCAAAAAGCCTCCCCACATGAATATCCGGCAGTGCCAGAGGGTGGTCCTCGGCCATTGCGGTCAGCCCGTCGCAGAGTCGCGCCAACCCCGCCCCATAACTCACATACGGCCGCATGCAGGTCACGTAAGCATAGCTCTCTTTGAGAGATGCCACCACCTCGACCAACCCTTGGAACGCCTTCATCAGCGACTGAATGCCTGCGGCGTGGTCATGGCCCGCCGCATGGCATTCTACGATGGGACTTCCACTGACCTCGATGTTGCGGAACCGAAAACGGTCCATCAGCCTGAGATACCGGTTCAGAAGAGAATCACAAAACGACTCGGACGCGAAACACGGTGCAAGATCCGGAGTTGCCGGAGCGCCCGAGGGGTCGAGAGCCACCCAGCCCGGATTGTCGGTGCGGCCGCGCCGAATCCGCAACACCTGTTCGAGACCTTCGGCCCGAAGACGCCGCTCGACCGCTTCGCGCAAGGGATACGACTCGAGCGAATGGAGCATTCGCGGAAGGAATACGTGCGAAGCATTGAGCCAGCGGCACTGTGCCAGCACCTCGAGATCGCTCGGCCCCATCGCACCGTGTTCAGGCCCTTTGATCTCCACATAGGGCAAGTCGGTCAGGGCCGCACCCGAGAGGAGGTATTCGCGGAAACACTGTTGCTCTCCAACATCCAGCTCCGCGGCCGTATCATGAAACGGGTTCTTGCGGGCACGGCCCTCGAGAATGCAGACGCCGATGTGGGCGGCGAGCGTCTGGTGGCTGCGGCCGGGGGTAAGCTGTGTGCCAGGATAATACTCGAAAGCAAAGTCACGCTCCTCGCACACCACAAAATACCCGGGGAAATCGACACAGAAGAAAAGGCTGCTTGTTTCGGAACGAAGAAACAACACGGGATAATACATACCCGCGTCATGCACATAGCCGGTGTAGCGCGGGTCTATCGTATGTTTGATCACCGTCACCTTTTCGAGAAACGCCTCTCGCGTAAGACCGTGAAACACCACGTTCTTGCGCATGAAATGTTCGCCCCGGAACAGGACATACGAAATCTGGGCCTGCAGCCACCCGCAATCGAGTTTGGTGACCAGCGTCGAGACATCGCCCGACCCGCGGGCCTCGATGGCGATGACACGGCCCTCGAGGGCAGAAAGTGGACCCGAAGAAAACCAGGCCTCGAAGGGGCTGAAGCTGAGCTGGTGCGCCTCGCCAGTGAGCTTGTTGGCTAACGATGCATGGCCGGGTTCGCGAGGATCGAGTTTTATGTGCACCTCGAGCAGGCCATTGCCAAGCACGCCCTCGCCTTCCGAGACGCGGGCGTAGGCGGGTTCGTGGCGTTGGGGCGCATCGCGCACAGCAAACTGGGGATACACCGCTGCCCTGTGTTTGCCCATGGGCACTCCCTCTTACTTGTTTCTTTGCCCATGTGATTGTAGCAAATACACTGAACAGAAAGGAAGCCGATCCTGTAACCTACTGCGAGGAAAAGGCTTACTTATTGAATGACGGAAGGAGCGAAAACGGCTCACCTTGGTTTCGATGAAGAAAATTACTTGTTTTTCGTATCATTCTTTTCTTCGGGGGCAGGGCAAGGTTCGGCTTCTTCATCCGTGTCTTGTTTATTTGATGCCTCGATTTCCTCGAGCAGATCCCCCACGGCAAGATTCGCCGATTCGAGCACGCCCAACGCCGAATCCAGTTCTTCATCTATCGCCGCAAGTTCTTCGTCTTGATGTATCTCGATCTTTTTCTTCTTGCTCATAGTGTTCCCGAATTCCTGAAAGATTGCGATTCTTGTGGCCCCAAATGCAGGTAGAGCAGCGCGCCCGAATTATAAACTGGGAGCAGACGCGGATGCTATTTCCTCTGCGAATCCAGCGAGGAGAGCATCACGTTCTCCCTCCCCCATGTTCGGCATCTTCTCGGACACCAGCGCCCAGGCTTCGGCATCGTCCGCGGCTCTTTGGCGTGCAGCAAGGTTCGCGATTCTCACCACGGCAGCAAGACAGGGGTCGCGGGCCTCCCGCAGCGCGATGGCCGCATTGGGGTGGTGAAGCAGAAGCCCATCAGTGAGGGTTTGCGGAAAGTTCCATCGCGCGGCCAACGCGGCCGCAGCTTCCGCATGGGAAAAGCCAAATCTTTCGACCTCAGCAGTGCATAACGTGGCGTTTCCACCTTCGGCCGCCGAGTATATTTTGGCGTACTCGTCTTCGTACTGCCGCATAAGCACAAGTTTTCCAATATCGTGCAACAGACCGGTGATAAACTCCTCGCCATGAAGCCCCAACTGCAAATGGTCGCCCAACTTCTTGGCAAAGGCCGCAACCTCGAAGGAATGTTTCCACAGGTCGCCCGCGAGCATCGACTCGGTTCTTCTACTCCGCAAAGCATCGAACACCGATATCCCCAACACGATGTTGCGCACTTCGCGCACGCCCAGGATGACCAGTGCGAGCTTCAACGTGCCAACATACTGCCGCATGCCGTAATAGGGCGAATTGCTTACCCGCAGGATCTTCGCGCTAAGCGCGGGGTCTTTCTCAATCACGTGGGCCACGGCCGACAGGTCCAGTTCCGAGTTCTCGGTCAAGAGCAGCACCTCGGAAACGGTTTCTGGCACCGCCGGCAAATCACCGACGTGCTCGATAATCTGCTCGAGTCTTTCAGACGCACACATACATATCACCTGAGGTTTAGCGGGTTAGCAACAACGGACACGGGCTGTGGTTTATGGCATAGGCGGTAGTGCTTCCGACAACCAGGTGACGAACCTTCGTATGGCCGTAGGCGCCCATAAGCAGCATATCCGCGCGGCGCTCTTCGGCATATTCGACAATGGTCTCGCTCGGATCACCTGTCCGGATTTCAGTGCCCGTATCGAGTTCGTACGGCTCAAGATAAGCCTCTGCTTCACGGGCCCAGCCTTCCACACGCTCTCCTTTGCCCACAACCAGCACGGTCAAGGCTGCCTCCCAATCCCGCGTCATTTCGGCGGCAATGTGAAGTGCAGCGCGCGAATGTGCGGACCCGTCATAGGCCGCCACGAAGACCTCGTGCCCCGGCGTATCGCGCCCGGTCACCAAGACAGGCCGTGTGGAGCGCCGTACTACGCCCCCCGTGGTCGAACCCACCAGTCCGTCCAGCCACTGGCTGTGTTCCCCGCTTCTCCCCAGAATAATCAAATCAGTCAATTCGCTCTGTTCGGTGATCGAGCCGACCACCAAACCCGTTACGAGTTCCGTATGGCACTCGACTCCGGCATTTTCACAGATCTTCTTTACGGATTCGAGCGCAGATTTCCCGCGCTCTTCGAGGATCATGGCGATATTGCCCTGGTAGTTGACATACGGCGCCGTGCCGAGCGATGCCGATATGTCGCGAAGAAAGGGCCCCTCGAGCAGTTTGACGTCAACAACATAAAGACCGCGCACCGTCGCGCCGTACTTGGTGGCAAACGCTGCCGCATACTCGACCCCAACCTCTGCCGCGGGGCTTCCATCGCTCGGGACCAGGATGTGCTTAATCACGTTTCGAGCATCCCTTTCGTGGAGGGCACGCCCCGAACACGCGAATCCGTTTGGACTGCGTCATCCAAAGCGCGCGCAAATGCCTTGAATATCCCTTCAATACAGTGATGCAAGTTGCTTCCAGCACGCAAGACCACATGAAGGGTCGTGCGGCTGTTCACCGCGAACGCGCGCAGAAACTCTTCTGTAAGCTCGGAATCGAACTCACCCAGTTTGCCGCGCGGCAAATCCCCTTCGAACCGCAAAAACGGGCGGCCGCTGAAATCTACCGCGGCTTCGGCAAGGGCCTCATCCATAGGCACCACCGCATGGCCAAAGCGTTGAATGCCTTCAAGAGTTCCCAACGCCTGCAAAAAAGCTTTTCCAAGACAGATCCCGACATCCTCGACCGTGTGGTGTGCGTCCACTTCGAGATCTCCCGAGGCAGCGATATCGAGATCGAAGAGCCCATGGCGCGCGATATGCGTCAACATATGATCGAAAAACCCAACCCCGGTATTCACATCGCTTTGGCCGCTGCCATCGAGAACGAGCTTCAATGTGATGCGTGTTTCGCCCGTTTCCCGCTCGATGATGGCTTCGCGCATACTGGTGTCCCCCTCGTGATTCACTTTCCAACTCCCAAACGCTCGGCAAGATACTCGGGAAGCCCGGAGTTCCTGATGCGCTGCATCGCCGTCTCGACGTCGTACCTTACCCGCACGAGCAAGAACTCGCACGTGTCGGTGTCATACACGCCAAATGAGGCCCGCGTGTCGCCATCTCTGGGCTGACCGACCGACCCCGGGTTGATAAACGTGAGCCCGCCATTTTTCACCGCGAATTTGGTGCCATTGACCGGGGTCCACATCCCGTCTTCGGCGAATATGCCCGGCACGTGCGTATGGCCGAAAAAACACGCATTTCTTCCCTGCAACAGCGCATCGCCAAAATGCGAGCTGACATCGTCCCACGTGAACATGTAGGAGTCGCGATCACCCGGAGCGCCATGCACCCCTATCATGCGGTCGGGCTGCACGGCATCGGGAAGCGCCGACAGCCACCTCATGTTTTCCCGCGTCAATTCGTCGCGCGTCCACATCGCGGCTTGCAGGGCGACCACATTGAACCCCCAAGGTTCCTCGCGCCCGCAGGCAACAGCATCGTGGTTTCCGCATACAGTAGGAATGCCCCGCCCACGCATTAGTTCCGCGCATTCGTTCGGGTTCGCGTTATAGCCGACCACATCACCCAGACACAAAATCTGGCCGATGTTCAGGCTCTCGATCTTCTCAAGGACCGCTTCCATCGCCTCAAGATTGGCGTGGATATCCGAGAGAATCGCATATCGCAAATCCGAACCTCCTACGGAACGGCATACAGTGTACTACGAGTAGCAAACAGCCTTCCAGTGGTCGGGTGCAAACCAGTCCTCCACCGATAAAAGAGAGGCACTCCTTCCGCCTGCACCCCAAAAGCACAGCTCAGCTAGGATAACAAATCTTTTGGTCGCAAACAACGCCCCAGCGTGCAATTAGGATTGAAAGTGACATCCATGGCCCGCCATGCATGCCGCCGCTTTTCGATACCCCTGTTTGCTAGAGCACAAATAGGCTGATAATCCAGACGGTTGCCGCCGCGGCGCATCCTTCCACGAGGGTGCCTAGACTCTGCACCCGGTAGCCCTGGTTCAGGGTCATCTTCGAGAACTGGGTGACCACCCAGAAGTAGCTGTCGTTGGCATGGGACACCACCATGGCGCCCGCGCCGATCGAGACGACCACGAGCGCCTTGGCGACGCTGCCATCGAGCCCCAATGCGGGCAACAGCGGCGAGACCAAGCCTGCCGTGGTGATGATCGATACCGTCGAGGACCCCTGCGCCGTCTTGATCCCCGCCGCGATGATGAATGGGAGCCAAATGCCGATGCGCGGGTAATCTGTGAGCGTGTCACCGATCACGTCGGCGATTCCCGAGTTCAAGAGGACGCGGCCAAACGCGCCGCCCGCCCCGGTGATAACAATGATCCCCGCTGCGTCAATCACCGCTTGGCCAACCCACCCCGAGCTCGACAACATCTCGCGGTTGAGCTTCTTGGGAAGCAGAAACGCCAGGAATACCCCGATCAATAGCGCCACAACGGGCTGGCCCACAAAATCGAGGAACGCAGCAAACCGCCCGTCCCCAAAGGGTTGGGTCGGGAATCCAGCGATGGACTGCGCCACGATAAGGATCACGGGCAGCAGAATCGGCAACAGTGATTTTGCAGTGGACGGCGCGTCGGCGGAAACCGGGGCCACGGGAGCATCGGCCGGGCCGTCGTCTTCAATGGTCACTTTCGACGCGATCTTGACCGCGAACAGCCAACCGGCTGCGGCCGCGACCACGCTCACGACCAGCCCCCAGATAATGACGAGCCCGAGGTCGGCCTCGAGTATGCCTGCGGCAGCCAGGGGCCCGGGTGTGGGCGGCACCATCGTGTGCGTGGCGTAAAGACCCAGGCTCAGGCCGGCGGCGCATGCGGCGAGCGAAAGCTTGGCCTTCCGGGCCAAGGCTTTGTTCAGCGGGGAGAGCAACACAAACCCCGAATCGCAGAAGACCGGTATCGAGATGACGTATCCCACGGCAGTCATCGCGAGAGGAACGTTTTTTTCACCGGTGATGCCCAACATGCTCTCGGCAAGGCGGTATGCGCCGCCTGAGCGTTCGAGAAACGTTCCGATGATCGACCCCGCGAGGATCACAATCCCGATGTACCCGATGGTGCCGCCAAAACCGCCGTTCACAGACGACACCACCTCCTCGAGCGGCATGCCCGCGAATATCCCGAATCCGAATGCCACAATAATCAAGGCCAGGAAGGGATGCATCTTGAGCTTAACGGTCGCCCCGACAACAAATACCACCGACAACGCCAGAAGCAGCAACAACCCCATGACAACACCTCACACGGTTTGCACAGAATCCCCCAAGAGCCGGGCCTGTCCCCAAGACCAGGAATCCCCACGTTGGGCTGCATCGTAGCGGTTGGCGGCGGCGATTTCAACCGCACGATTGCCGAATCGCCGGAGAAGCACTGGCAAGAGCCGAGTCAGTGCCGGATGACGTCGGCACTCTGATGAGCGGGCGGCATTTGGGCAAGACCGCAGGAAGCACGTGTGGCCCGGTCGAGACCAAACCACAGAATGAATAAAATCTTTGGAGTGCGGTGGCTTGCCGCCGCCTTGGTTGCGCCCGGCTTGCCGTGCGGTGGATGGCGCGTAACTACAGTTCGCTTAACGAGCCGCCTGCGCCGTCCTTGTTGATGTTCGCATGCCCTTACGCGCTGACCCTCTTCGTTTGCGCATGCTGCCCCGGTCGTGCTACACGAACAAAGTCGCGTGCCGGGCGTCTCGCTGATACTATGGTCCGCTCCAGGCAAACAAGCCGGATGTGAAGCAGGAATGAATATCACATGGACATTTCCCCGAATGTAATTCTCATTGTCATCGACACCTTGCGGGCCGACCATCTTGGGTGCTACGGCTACGACCGGGCCACATCGCCCCATCTCGATGCTTTCGCCGCGGATTCGGTGGTCTGCGAACAGCACATTGCCCCGGCGATTCCGACCCATCCCGCGTTCGCCACGCTCGGAAGCGGGCAATACCCGATTACGCACGGCATTGTCGGGCACGGTGGAAATGTCCCCTTGCGCAACAGCGTGCCGTGGCTGCCCGCCCTGCTGCAGAAAGCCGGTTATACGACCTGTGCTATCGATAATCTGGCCCCTTGGCACCATGGTTTTGGCCGTGGGTACGAGTTTTACATCAACCCGGCATCGCGGCGGCCCTTGAGCATCAATTGCGATAACCGCGACATCAACATGCGCGCCATTCCATGGCTCGAACAAAATCACGAAGAACCATTCTTCCTGTTCATTCATTACTGGGACCCGCACACGCCCTACATGCCGCCGCGCGCCTACCGGCGATTGTTCTACGACCGCAAGAAAAACCCGTGCGATCCCGCCAATACCTCACTCGAACGACTCGAGCGCCACCCGCTGGGCAGAGTCTGGCGTGAGAATTGGCTGAACAAGCTGGTGCGCGGCCATACGGTCACCGATGCAGACTATGTCGAGGCGTTGTATGATGCCGAGATCCGGTACTGCGACGAAGGTATCGCCCAGCTCTTCGAGACCCTCGAACGCCTGAAGCTTCTCGAGCGCACGATTCTCGCCGTGACCAGCGACCACGGCGAGATGATGTATCGCCACGGCATCTTCTTCGACCACCACGGCCTCTACGAGGGCACGGTGCATGTGCCGCTTATCGTGCGTCATCCGGACTTGGCGCCCCGGCGGGTGCGGCAGTTGACCGCGCATGTTGACTTGGCCCCGACGCTTCTCGAATTGTGCGGGCTCGAAACGCCCGCCCAGATGGAAGGGGTGTCGCTTGTGCCGCTGATATCCGGTTCGACCGCCGCGCCGCCGCACGAGTTCGTGGTGTGCCAGGAATGCACCTGGCAGATGAAATGGGCGCTGCGTTCACCCGAGTACAAATTCATCCTGGCGCGGCAGCCCGATTTTTACGCCAATCCCGACCGGGAACTCTATGACCTGGGCGACGATCCCCATGAGTTTCACAATCTCGCCAAAGAACGCCCCGATATCGCTTGCGAATGCGAAAAGGATCTGGAAGCGTGGATTGCCGATAAGATGCGGGCGAACGGACTCGAGGAAGATCCGCTTGTCGCACACGGCCTCACCCTTGGAAAGCAATGGCAGGAACCGCAGTCCGGATAGCGCGGCACACTTGGGTCGGTCCGCGCGCTGCCTCCTGACGCTATGTCGTTTGGGTGCCGTCGGGCATAGGCGCGGGAGGAAAATTCCATTTGTCGAACTCGGACAGCATCCGGCTGTTCATCATCTCGACCAATTCGCGCACGATATCCGGGTGCTGCTCTGCGAGGTCGTGTTCTTCGGCGGGATCGTTTTCGAGGTCGAACAACTGCACCTGTTCGTCGGGCCGCCCGCGCGCGTCCGGCCGAAAGGCTTTCCACGTGCCCGTGCGCACCGCCTGCTGATTGTTGTACTCCCAATATAGGCTGTCGTGCGGGCGCTGCACCCCTTGGCCGGTCAATGTGGGCAGAAAACTGATGCCGCAGGAGTACAGGATTTTCACGATTAAAGAAGATTTTTCGTTCCGTGGCGCACGCAAGTCCCCAATCTTGTCAAGAAAGATTGGTCTCATATACCGCTTGATTCCTTTCTCGAACCAGATGTTGTGTTTTTCACTTTTTTCTTGCATACATATGGTGTTCGTGCTAGTATCAAAACGATATATAGTGTAGAGTTTCGTTAAGGGGAGGGATTTCCGCTAGATATTGTGGCATCCCGCGAGCGCTACACAAACACCAGCGGCAAAGGAGTCGGCATGAAATCACGCAGCATTCTCGTCCGTTTGCCTGGGTATCCGTTTACGTTTGAGGCGCTTATGCCTGATCACGAATTGGCCTCGACTGCCGCGTGCCTGCTCGCCGAAGGCCATGAGACCGTCATTCGTGATTTCGGCACGGTCGGATTGATGGATCGGCTGTTTCCGGCAGAAGTGCGCACAACCGCGCACCACTTGGCCGACCGCTTTCTGGACGGGGCGCCTCTGAGCCCGATGCGCGCGTTGCACACGATGTGGCAGTTGCGTGCGGGTGATCGGGCGTTTCAGGCCCGGCAGACCGCGTGCTGCGAAGAACTGGCCGACAAACTCACCCAAGGCGAGAAGGTGGATTTTATCGCCCTGAAAGTGGACCATTCGGATGATCTGCACAGCGCAATACTCCTCGCCAAGCAGATTCACCACCGCGCCCCGGGCGTGTGCCTTGCCGCCTTTGGCCGCGCCGCCGCCCTGTATGCCAGAGAACTCGTGAGCGCCACCAACGCCTTTGACTGCGTATGCACCAGCGATCCCGAGATTGGGATTCCTGCATGGGCTGGTGTCGTACATCGGCGGGACCGGTGGCCCACGCTGCCCAATCTCGTCTTGCCCGGCACCGACCGGCCTTGTCACACCCAGCTCGACGTGGTGAACGAACTCGACGCTTTGCCCGAGCCAGTGTACGATTCCAGCGTGTACCGGGCGATGCGCAACAACCGCAAACTCAAGCTGTTCCCGGTCGAAGACAGCCGCGGCTGCGTAAATACCTGCAACGACTGCCCCGAATCGGCTGAACAGGGCGCCCTGAGGGTGCGAGCCGCAGGTCGAGTAAGCGCCCACATGGCAAACATCACAGCGGAGCATGGTACCGCAGCCTTTCGTATCGTTGGAGCGGGCGCACCTATGTCCCATGCGGCGGATATCGCGCGCACTTTGGTGGAAAACCGCCAGAAAGCCGTGTATTCGCGCTCGGGGAACCTTCCAGGGGCCGATTCCATTTTGCTTCCCATACTGGCACGATCGGGGTGCCTGTCGCTGACGTACCATGTGGGAAGCGGCAGCCAGCGGCTGTTGCGCGACTATTTTGGCCAGCTGGTGAGGGTATCGGATATCGAAGCCTTGCTGCGGGCCTGCCGTAACGCAGGCATCGCCGCGGTAACACGCTTCGTATACCCGACCCCGGCCGACGACCATCACACCTGCGCCGAAACCGTGCGGCTTCTCGAGCGCACACGCCCCCAGGCCGGGCTGATCGAACTGCCCGCGGTCTTGCCGCGCTCACAATGGTACCAGCAACCCTGGCGATACGGATATGCCCTGGCGTTTGGAACCCAGTTGCGAAAGCTGTTGCGCACACGCACACGGTTTGGCGCACCTCACAGCCGGTGGCGCTCGCTGCCGTTCCGCATGGGCGACATGACCCCCGCCCAAGTGATTCAAACCCACGAAACCATGATTCACGAGGTAGAATCTCTCGGAGTAGCCGCGTATATGCTCGAGCAGACACCGCTCGTCGCTCACGTGTTGGGATGGCAAAGCACCCTCGTTGAATTTCGGACCGAAACGCTGCGGCGCTTCCTGACTGGCGATGTGCATGGCATTGCGCGTATAGTGAAGGACTTCAATACCAGAGCCAGCGCAAGCACAGATCTCGGGGACAGTGCCCAGTTGCGTGCCGCCGTCGGCAATTGAGGAGTCTATGCGCAGCGATATCGTTATCACCGGCATGGGCGTCCTGGCCTGCAACGGTCTGGGCCGCCAGGCCTTTTGGGATGCCATCGCGAACGGTCGCTCGGGGATTCGCCAGATTGACCGGTTCGATGCCTCCGAGATGCCGTGCCAGATAGGGGGCCAGCTCTGGGACTTTCAAGCGGACAACTTCATGAAGAAAAGCGTGGTGCGCACGTGGTGCCGCCATGTTCATCAAGCCATTGCAAGCGCGCGCCTGGCGCTCGAAGACGCCGAGTTCGTGCGCGCGGGTTACGACCCGGACCGCATTGCGACGGGGATTGGCACCAGCATCGGCGACCCGATCGAGGGATACCGGGCCGCCAATGAAGCCTACGAAAGCGGCGGATTTAAGAAGATGCCGCGTTTAGCCTCGTCGAAATTCACCGGCCACTCGGCAACGGTTAACGTAAGCATCGACTCCGGGTTTCGCGGACCTGCCATCACCATCTCGAGCGGGTGCGCAACAGGGCTGGATGCCTTGGAATGGGGCGCGGAGCAAATCCGCAGAAACCGCGCCGATGCCGCGCTTGTCGGCGCCACCGAATGCCCGATTTTTCCCATGTCATTCGCATCAGGATGTTCGTTGGGCATTCTCTCGAAGCGCAACGACGAGCCCGACAAGGCCATGCGGCCGTTTGACCGCCACCGCGACGGCATCGTGCTCAGCGAAGCGGCTGTGGCCGTAATTCTCGAGCGTGAAGATCGCGCGCGGGCCCGAGGAGCGCGCATGCTTGCCCGACTTCTCGGGTTCGGTTCGGCAGCCGAAGCATACAGCGCCCTCGCCCTGGACCCCGAAGGCAAAGGTTTGGCCGAGGCGATCCGCCTTGCATTGAAAGACGCCGGAGCCGTTCCGGGGGATGTGGACCATATACAAGCACACGGTGTATCGCTCGATATGTACGACCGCAGCGAGACCAACTCCTACAAACGCTCACTGGGCGATCGCGCCTACCGCATTCCCATTTCGGCGGTAAAATCCATGGCGGGGCAACCCTACGCCGCAGGTGGCCTGATCGGCGTGGCTGCCGGTGCGCTGGCCCTCGACCGCGGGTGCATCTGCCCCACCGTGAACCTCGAAGACCCTGATCCCGAGTGCGACCTGGATTTCGTTGCGCAACACCCCCGCTTGAATGACGTGTCTGCGGTGCTGGTGAGTGCGATGAGTTTTGGAGGTACCCACAGCGCCCTCTTGATGGGACGCCCGGAACCATGAGTGCCCTTCAATCCACAGTGCTGCACATCATATCGGGGGCGGCCTGCCTCGGGCTGGGCGCTTTGGTACTCGGCCGCAATCCCTTCAAACGCGCCCATCGCGCTTTCGCCCTTCTCGCTCTGAACCTCGGGCTATGGACCTTCGGCGTGGTGTTAATTGTCCACTCACACGAAAAAGACCGCGCGTTCTTCTGGCTCCGAGCCACATTCGTCATTTCCGCGTTCATACCCGTGACCTACCAGTATTTTGTCAGTGTGTTTCCGGGGCACCGCTTCGAAGGCTCGCGCCTCGTTGTCGGGGCGTTGCTGGTGCTTGCATTCGGATGCATAGCCGGCGCCTTCACCCAATACTACGTCGACCCTGCGTCCCTGCACCTTTCGCCGGGCAACCCTCCCGAAGTCACGTATGGGCCGGTGTTTCTGCTCATGGCTGCATCCGTTGCGTTGACCATGCTTTACGGGTATCCCCTGCTGGTGCGCAAGATGCGGCGCAGCACAGGCATCGAACGGCGGCAGCTACAGCATGTGCTTCTCGGGACGGCCGCCTTCACCACGTTGGCAACCATCACAAACGTGATCCTGCCGGCGGCTGGCCTGAAAACCACAGAAGCATACGGGCCGGTGTTTGTGGTGCTGATGGTGGGAACCTTCGCCTATGCCATGGTGCGCTACCATCTCCTCGATATCCGGTTTATCGTGTCGAGAACGACCGTATACGCAGTGTCGACGGCAGCCGTGGCGCTGATCTTCGTGGGCACCATCTCCGCGGTTCACTGGACCTTCAGCGGTGGTTTGCGCGAGTTTACCATCCTCCCGACCCTACTTGCCGCACTTATCGTAGCCGTGGTGCTGGAACCCATCAAGGAATATGCCCAACTCCTGCTCGAACGAACCGTGCTCAAACGCCGCTACGACGTCCAGGCGCTACTGGGCCGTGTCAGCCGCTCGACGAGCCATATCGTGAAACTCGATGAGCTGCTCGAGCAAGTGGGACACGATATCGCTGAAACCGTGGGCGTGCGCACTGTACGTGTCTTGCTGTTGAGCGAAGACGAGCCCGCACAACTGGTCGTCGAATATTCGAGCGACCCCGCGGAAACGGGTACCGTACTGAGAAGCTACACCCAACTTCTCCATTACATGCGCCAGCGCAATTCGCCGGTCGCGTTGGAGGAAATGATCCATGGAAAACCGACTCCCGAGCACGCCCGTGTCGCTCATCTTCTGGCCGAATTGGACGCCTATCTCTGTGTGCCCCTGAAATCCATGGCCGATTTCCTGGGTTTGCTCATCCTGGGACAAAAACGCTCTCAGGACATTTACAGCGGGGATGACATGACCGTGTTTGCCACGCTGGCAGGACCGCTCGCGGCGGCAATCGTGAATTCCCGTCTCTACCACCGCCTGGACGAGGCCAATCTGCACCGGGCGCGCATCCTCGCGAGCATGCGCGGCGGAGTGCTCGCCGTCGACACCGCAGGCCGCGTCCAAACCGTCAACCAAGCGGCAGGCGAGCTGTTGGGCGAGGTCGCCCCCGGGAATACTCTGCATGATCTGCCCGAGCAAGTCGCCTATGTCCTCGAGCGCACGCTAACCACGCGCCGCGATTTGGATGATTATGAGACCCAACTTCAGCGTCCGGATGGTGTTTCCACACCGGTGGCGATGTCTGCGGCATGCTTGACCTCTGCGGAAGGCAGCCCAAAAGGCGCCATGGTAATGATCTACGACCTGAGCACCGTAAAACGGCTCGAGGAGAATGTCCAGCGGGCAGACCGCCTTTCCTCGATCGGCACCTTGGCGGCGGGCATGGCGCACGAAATCAAGAACCCGCTGGTATCGGTAAAAACCTTCACGCAACTATTGCCGACACGCTACATAGACCCGGAATTTAGGGCAACCTTCATCGAGGTCGTGCTGAGTGCGGTTGACCGTATCGATTCGATCGTGAGCCGCTTACTCGATTTCGCGCGGCCGCGTCCGGCGGATTTCACCCTCCGCAACATCTGCAAGATCATTCAGGACGTCGTGATGCTCGCGGAAAATCAAGCCATCAAGGCCGGGGTAACGCTCGAAACGGAGTTCACCGAACCCGAATTTATGGTCAACTGCGACGAGCAGCAATTGCATCAGGTGTTCTTGAATTTGATCCTGAACGCGATAGAATCTATGGGGCAAACCCACGGCGGTAGGCTTCGGGTTTCCGCCATCCCCGGTCGGTTGCAGGTCCAGCAGGGATGGCATGGACGGATGCGCGATGTTGAAAGTGTCGTCGTAACAGTGCAAGATACTGGCCCGGGTATTCCGGAAGACCAGATACAGGTCATCTTCAACCCATTCTTTACGACGAAGGAAAGTGGCAGCGGCTTGGGATTGTCCGTGGTGCATGGTATTGTGGCCGAGCATCAAGGTACGATAAACGTCGACAGCGTGTACGGCCAGGGGGCAACGTTCACGGTGACATTTCCCGTCGTTCGAGAAATGGCGCCGTTGGGGGGCGGAAACTAGCGCATGAAGGTGGTGGTAGTCATCGCGGAAGACCAGGGACTGCGAACCTCATTGAGGGCCGCTTTGCCCGAGACGGACTTGGTCCTGTTTGAAGCGTCGGTTGATTCCGCGTTGCGCCGTTTGATCTCGCTCCGGGCGGATGTGCTCGTTGCAGACGCTCTCCCGTCGCTGAGCGATTCGGCGCTTGCCCATTTGCGGAAGAATGCGCCGGGCATTCCCCTCATCGTACTTTCCAACCGCAACGACGAAGAAACACGCACGCATTTTCTGCTGGCAGGGGCTCGCGAGTGTCTGCCCAAACCGTTTTCGTGCGAAGAACTACGCACGGCGATACAGCGCTGTGCCGGCGGTGAAGCCCCCCCGGGGGACCGCGCTCCACAGACCCGCCCCCCTGCCACGCTCGAAGATTCCCGGGCGGCAGCAATCGGCCAGCATCAAACGGCATTGCGGTGGCTCAGCCGTCTCTCGGGGCACATGCGGGACCCCCGCCAGCTCGCACAAAGCCTCGCAGACGCCTTGACCGATGTGTTTCACGCGGCCCGGTGCGCGGTCCTGCTCGAAACCGAGGACGAGGTCGTCCGTATCGTAGCAAGTGCCGGAATCCCCGAAGGCTTGACGGATTCTATCCGCTTCGACTTCACGGAGGGGATGATGCGCTGGCTCGAGCAACACGCCTGCCTGCTCGATCGTCACGCCGGCAGTGCGGACGCGAATGCAGCCAAAGAGCTTGACGTGCTGGGCGCCCGGCTTGCCGCCCCACTCCTGGTAAGCGGCCGGGTGCGCGGTGCGCTCGTACTCGGCGAAAAATCCTCCGGCATTGACTACACCATAGAAGAACGCGACCTACTTTCCGCCTTGGCACGCAGCGCTTCAACATCGCTCGAAAACTCGGATCTGTACCAGAACGTATCCCGGCAGCAGCGGCGCCTCGATGCCGTGTTGGGCAATCTCAGCACGGGGGTTGTGGTGGTGGCGCACGACCGCCGCCTCTCGCTGATGAACCAGGCAGCCGAACGCATCCTCCAGGTGCGCGGCGCCGATGTGCTCGGACGCAGCGTGCAGAAACTCGGCTCCGGGTTTGCCGACATCATCCTGCGCACGATGGACGAACGCAGGCCCCGCCTGCGGCAGGAAGTGCTTGACCCCGCCATCGATGCCACACTCGGCGTGAGCGCCACGCCTCTGGAAGATGGCGGAGCGGTGGCGGTGTTCTCGCGGCTGCCCGAAGAGGAAGCGTCGCGCGAAGACATCGCATACAGCCCCTTCTGGGAATACCTCGCCTCGCGCGTCGCCCAGGAAATAAAGAACCCGATGGTGGCCATCAACACCTTCGCGCAATTGTTGCCGAAAAAATACGATACCGAGGATTTCCGACGCGCCTTCAGCGAGACGGTGCAGCAGGAAATCGCGAGGATTAACAATGTTGCCGAAACCTTGTTCGAGTTTGCCCGGCACCCTCGCCTGACACTGAAAAAAGCCAATATCAACGATACGGTGAAGGGGGTCCTGCGTTCGTTTGAAAACGAATTGCGCGCCAAAGCGATTGATGTCGAGGCCGCGTA
>SLSB01000404.1 GCA_007130675.1 Candidatus Hydrogenedentota bacterium
CCCGTCGTACATCAGGTCAGATGACGACCCCGACTGGTTCGAGAAGGTGGTCATCAAGAACCTCGAGGGCGACCCGATTATTGCCCCTTGGAAGCGCGCGTTACGCGGATGTCTTCTGGATCGCCGTTGGCGCTTCGGAAGCATGATGCCCCCTTCCGTCACCCCTGCGAAAGCAGGGGGCCAGTCTGGTTCTTGATGTACCTCTCGCAAGGCTTATTGGATTCCTGCTTGCGCAGGAATGACGATGAGAGGCGCTCCTCTTTGGACTCGGTCCTCCCCCTCGGTGTCACCCTTCAGCTTCAGGCTCGCATGTTTGCGCGCCGTTGGCGCCAAGAAAGTGAAAGCAGAAAGGTTTCCCCGAAAAGTGCCCTTCCTTACGTGCGGACTCCGCCCCCGCCGGAGTTCTTGTGCTTTTACGGCCGCCGGACTACTATGTAAGGGGATTGGGCACCGGCCGCGAGGAGAAGGAGTATCCATGCGTTATCTCAGGTGGCTGTGGGAGCTTGCAGCTTGGCCGCTGCAGTATGCCGAAAAACTTGCCGACCGAGAATTCGCCGACGCGTGGCATTTTGTCGCGCGGATTTTCGTCATCTTGATAGTCTTATACATTCTCGTAGACGTGTTTTCTCGCATCTTTAGCATCGTCCGGCGCGCCCGGCGCACTACCTGGGTGGACGCGGCCGACATTGACGCGCTGGCCTCGACCAGTAACGTGGATGTGATCGAAGTGGTTCGCTCGCGACAGCGTCTGAAGGAACAGGCGAAACAACTCAAAAGAGCCAAAGACTTCGGAAAACTCGCCAACCTGTATTCGGAGGCCGGCCACCCGAAGGAAGCCGCGAAGTGGTATCGAAAGATCGGCAACCATCACAAGGCCGCGATGGAAATCGCGAAGTCCGGCAACACGCTGAAAGCCGCACGGCTGTTCGTGAAAGAAGGCGATTACGCGTCCGCGGCGCAGTATTTCATGGAGAATGCGCGCTACGAGGACGCGGCCGCTGCCTATGAAAAGGCAGAAAAGCCAGTACTGGCCGCATCCGCGTATGGTATGGCAGGCGACACGGACCGCGCCCTCGATATGTTCGTCAATTATTTCAAGACCACGGGCGATGCCATGGACATCCAAATCCAGGCCGCCAACGAATGCCACAAGACTCTCGCGGACCCGAAGATTGCAGGCGCGCTCAGCGAGGAACAGCGGCGCGAACTGCTCCCGCTGCTTGCCGAACGTTTCGAGCGGGCGGGCAACCACGAGCTGGCGGCGACCCTTTTCAGGAGCGGCGGCGATCTGGTGCGCGCTGGCGAAACCTTTGTTTTGGCCGGTAAACTCGAGGAAGCCGCGACCTGCATGCACCAGGCGGGCAAAAAGAAAGAATCCTTGCGAATCCTTGGGCGCTTCCACGAGACCAAAGCAAACTGGCGCGAAGCCGGTAAGGCCTATGCGGCCGCGGGCGACTTCCTGCGCGCAGCCGAGGCCTTTTCAAAGTCCAAGGACGCAGGCAA
Source organism: Candidatus Hydrogenedentota bacterium (assembly GCA_007130675.1). Classification (GTDB taxonomy): domain Bacteria; phylum Hydrogenedentota; class Hydrogenedentia; order Hydrogenedentales; family SLHB01; genus UBA2224. The sequence continues at coordinate 1,504 of SLSB01000404.1, forward strand.
GGCGGCAGACTGTTTTGTGCGCGCCGGCGAATACTATCGCGCGGGTCTCGCCTACGCACATGCAGGCCGCTTCCCCGATGCCATCAAGGTCATCCAGCGAATCAAAGAGGAAGACCCCACGTTTGAAGCTTCACGCGGACTGCTCGGCAGGTGTTTCTACGAGATGCACGATTACGCACACTGCGTGGCCGCACTCGAAAACCATCTCACCGGGAAACGGGTCGACAGTGCACGCCTCGACTATTTCTACATGCTCGCGCTGGCCTACGAGCAAACCGGCCGCCTCGAAGATTCTCTCCAGATCCTGCGGAAGATCCACACTGTAGACCTCGAGTTTCGCGATGTAAACCAGCGGATGTCAAACATCTCGTCGCGCATTTCGATGAAAGCCGGTCCTGACACCGTTCTTCACCAGCAGGGAGGCGCTGGCGGCCAGATGATGCAGTCGGTCGAGAACGCCCTCGAGGGCAGATATGAACTCGAGCGTGAACTCGGCCGTGGCGGCATGGGCGTGGTATATCTCGCCAAAGACAAGCAGTTGGACCGCCCGGTGGCGCTCAAGTTCCTGGGCTCACTGGTGGACGATTCAGAGGAGTTTCGAGAGCGGTTCGTGCGTGAGGCCCGGACCGCGGCGAAGATCTCGCACCCGAACATCGTGAACGTATACGACATCAGTGCCAGCGAAGGCAAAGCGTATATCGCAATGGAATACGTTGAAGGCGTCAGCCTCTACCGCTATCTGGCAAAAAAAGGCGCCCTGCCGCCTCGCGAAGCCGTCAACCTGACAGTCCAGGCGTGTTCGGCTCTTGCGGCCATCCACCAAGCCGAGATTACCCACCGCGACATCAAGCCCGAAAACATGCTCATTTCAAAAGTCGGTCTCGTGAAGATCATGGATTTCGGTTTGGCCAAGTCCGAAGCCAACCGCCTTACCCGCGCGGGCGTCGTGATGGGAACCCCGAGTTACATGGCTCCAGAGCAGGCAATGGGCAAGGAGGCCGATGCCCGCAGCGACATCTACGCTCTGGGCATGGTGTTGCACGAGTGTCTTACCGGAAAGATCGTGTTCGCCAGCGGAAACGTCATCGAGCGGCAGCTTCACGAAATGCCGCCTCCACCAAGCACCGGCAACAACGCAATTCCCAAAGAACTCGACGCCATCGTCATGAAATGTATTCAGAAGAAGCCCGACGACCGGTATCAAAGCATGAGCGAGCTAGCGGCCGACCTGCGCGGGCTGAATCTTGGCAACTAACGGAGTACCGCACTTTCGAGCTGTTCCTGCCAGCCGCGGGGGAGCAATGCGCGGTTTTGCAGGGTGAGGCGCCGGAGGTCATGGCCTGCGTGTTCGAGGAAGATATCGAGACGGCGCTCCGGGAGCAGGCTCTCGGCCCGCTCGGCCCATTCCACGACGCAGATGTTGTCCGAGTCGAACAGTTCGGCGTATCCGAGATCCGCCAATTCGTCGGGCCCGCCCAGGCGATATAAATCGACATGGAGCAATGCGGGGTCTTCGCCATACTGATTGACAAGGGTGAACGTGGGACTATGCACATAGTCCAGTTCTGCGAGACGCTTGGCCATCCCCGCCACGAGGCAGGTCTTCCCAGTGGCCAAATCGCCCCGTAACGCGACCAGCGCGCCGCGCGGCAGCAGCCCGGCCAGCGCGGCCCCAAGCCGCTGCGTCTCCCCGGGGGAAGCCGTTTGCACAACCCATGCGGCATTTGTCACGGTTTCGCTATTGCCTCTCGGTAGAGGTTCTCATAGGCACGAGAACTGCGCTCCCACGAGAAATCCTCGGCCATTCCAGTTTTGCGGAGCTGGTCCAAAGTCTCGGGGTGCGCATAGGCATCGAGGGCTCGCTGGGCGGCCTGGAGTAGTGCATCCACCGCGGGCTCTTGGAAGACAAATCCGGTGGCCGTGCGCTTCTTGAGCCGCTCTGATGCGGCATCGCGCACGGTGTCGGCCAAGCCGCCTGTTTCACGAACAATAGGTATGGTGCCATACGCCAGGCTGTACATTTGCGACAGACCGCACGGCTCGGACCGTGACGGCATCAGGAAGAAATCGCTGCCTGCATAAAACCGGTGGGCCAGTGCTTCGTCATATCGCAAGACAACCTTGAGGCGCTCGGGGTGGTATTGCGCGGCTTCCGCAAGGCGCCGCTCGAGTTCGGGGTCGCCCGAGCCGAGAATCGCAAGCTGCACATTCTGCCGCAGCAACACATCGAGCGCATCCAGGATAAGATCGATACCTTTTTCATGCACCAGACGCGAAACGCACCCAAACAGGGGAGCGTCGTGCTGCGGCAAGCCAAGCTCCTGCTGCAGGGCGGCTTTGCAGCGTGCTTTCCCTTTAAGAAGCTTTCGCGAGAATTTGGCCTTAATCAAAGGATCCGCCGACGGGTTCCACTCGGAATAGTCAATGCCGTTGAGAATGCCGCTGATATCAGCCGAGCGCGTGCGTAGAAACCCATCGAGACTGCAGCCGCCTTCGGGCGTCTGGATTTCTTCGGCATAGCGTGGACTCACCGTGTTGATCTTGCTCGCAAAGGCGATGGCCGCCTTCATCACGTTAATGTCGCCGAAATACTCTAGACAGTCCGGCGTGAACAGAGAATCCGGCAGGTCCGTCTGGTGAAACTGTGCAGCCGGGAACCGGCCCTGGTAGATCAGGTTGTGAATGGTAAACACCGTCGGCAGACCCCGCCACTTGGGATTGACCCGCAAGGAAACCTTGAGGTAGGCGGGCGCCAACGCCGTATGCCAGTCATTGCAGTGGATGATATCGGGTATCCAGCCGGTTTGGGCGACGCCCTCGAGAGCGCCGAGCGAGAAAAAAGCGAACCGATCGAGATTGTCGGAATACGGCTGCCCACCCACCTGGTACAGGCCGCTGCGCGAAAAATACAGGCCTTGTTCAATAAGATACAGAGGCACCTTCGAACCCGGCAACGTAGACAGGCGCACCCCGCCCGAGACGTGGGTTCCTCCGTGAAACACCATGAACGTGCCCAGGCGTTTGCCGAGCCAATCCGGCGAAATGGTGCCGTAACATGGCATGACCAGCCGGACATCATGGCCCAGTTCCAGCAGCGCCTTTGGCAGTGAATTGGCAACATCGGCCAAGCCGCCCGTCTTGGCGAGCGGAGCGATTTCCGAGGCCATGAACAGTATCTTGAGATTCTTCGAGGGTTCCTGCACGCTCATTCTGATACAACCTTGAACAAATCGGGTTCGTTATAGGTGTCGACACGGACACCCTTGCATTGTGTTCGCAAGTATTTGGCAAGCACCTGCACGATCGGACGCTCGGTGACCTCGTGTCCGGCGTCAATCACCGCAAGTCCTCTGCGTTTTGCGCTGAGACCATCGTGGTACTTTACGTCGCCGGTCACAACCACGTCCACATCGTCCGGGATCCGTTCGAGGTCTCCCCCGCCGCTGCCGCCTATCACGGCGACATGGCGCACGTTTCGTTTGAGACTGCCAATGACCCGGACATGCCCGGCGCGCAGACGCGCCCGCACGTACCCGGCAAATTCGCCCAGCGACACGGCTTTGTCCAGACTGCCCGTTGCCCCGAGACCGATGAGGGGGTCCGTGTTCTCGAGGGATACGATATCGTAGGCGGGTTCCTCATACGGATGAGCGGCAATCATGGCCTGCAATACAGTCCCGAGCCTCGCTTTGGGCACAAGGGTCTCGAACCGCAGTTCCGGTTCCTCGTTGAGCGTGCCCTTTTGCCCGCTAAACGGGTCGGATGCCTGCCCGGGCTTGAATGTCCCCGTGCCGGGAGTCGTGAATGTGCAACAGGTGTAGTCGCCAATTCTGCCCGCGCCCGCGTCGCAAACGGCGCTTCGCACCGCATCGAGGTGCGTGGCAGGCACAAACGTCACCAGCTTGACCTGCCCGGCATGAGCCGCGTGGAACAACGGCCGCACCTCGCGGAGTTCGAGCAGTTCAGCGAGCCGGTGATTAACGCCGCTAGGCACGAGATCGAGATTGGTATGTGCGGCATAACATGCGATACCGGATTCGGCCAGAGCCAGACATAGCGCCGCATGCGGATCATCGCGCCGAAGCGTTTCCAGCGGACTCCAGATAAGCGGATGATGCGCCACGATCATCTGCGCATCGCGGCGCCTGGCTGCCTCGAGCGTTTCGGCTTCCACCGTGAGCGCCACAAGAACACGCCCGGCCTCCAGATCGGGATCGCCAATCTGAAGACCGACTTTGTCCCATGAGAACGCCAGCTCACGAGGGGCCAATTGGTCGAGGATGGTACAGATTTCGCGGACCTTCATGATTCTCCCGCCGCCACATTTCGCTTGACTCGGACGCGCGATATCGGCCTGAGGATACCTGTGGAGGCCCATACATGTCCAGTATTCGCAACAGGATGCCAGATTTGGGTCCTCTTCCTCCAACTTGCTTGCCCGGTTTACTGGACGTATAAAACCGAAAAACTGGCGCTTCTCCTTTCTCACCTTGAGCACAATATATAGTGTTTGGGTAAAAAAAAGTCTTGAAAACAACTATGTTTTGTGGTATTCATAAGGTTGTCGAGAGCCATTGGGGGAGTTTGTTCCCGGAAACAGCAGGGCCGGTTTTATTGAATTACCTTGCCTGCTGATCATGGTCTTCGGGGAAGTTGTGCCCGGCATATTCAGACGAGGGGAAATCCTGCCATAAACTACGCTTCACGGCCATGGAGGTGAGTGTGTACCGTCTTTGGGGAATCTGGGCACTGCTGATGCTGTTGCTTTGTCTCGTGTGCTCCATGGGGTGCTTGAAAGAAGAGCCGGCGCTCAGGGTTTGGGTCATTAATTCCGGGGATCTTCCGATAACGAGTGTCTATATGTGCTCGGACCCACGTGACGAATCCTGGGGACCCGACCTGCTTCAATTTCCAATTGGCACTAATGGCATGGGCCTTGTCATGGCGAATCTTCCCAAAGGAAAGATGCGTTGGGTGTGGCCGCATATTGATGGGCATGGCCTGATGGCGCTGGCGATCCAACCCGGGGACTCTGATGTTTTCATCGTGGTTCGGCGCACCGACGCCGGGGATTACCGCGCGGAGGTGTTGAGTCCGTCGCGCGCATACGCCAGCGCACGTTTTCTGGTCGAATGACCCGCTACGGCGTTTCCATGGATACAGCGGCGTAGCCCACTACGCGGTCATAATCTCCGGAGGCTTCAGCGCTGGTTCGATAGTCCAGAAGCTCCCATTGCGTGGCGGCGGCGGCGATGGCATACGCCATGGCGCATATGACGGCCGTAGCACCGCACATCGAATACCGTTGTTCGTCGATACCCCGGCCCACCTCGTCATAGTCCGTGCTGAGAATAGCGTCAACCGTTCGCTTGTCGATTTCCATGGCCTGCTCGTGCGGCAGGTAGTGCGACAGATCGGTCGAGGCCACCACAAGGTCATCCTCGGCAGCCATGCTGGCCAACTCTCGGCCGAGTTCGGCATGCCACGATGAGTGCGAACCGAAGAGGACAGGCACCAGCGGCACGAAACCGCCGAAGACAGCGTGGAGAAAGGGCAATTGCACCTCGAGCGAATGTTCAGCGGCATGCGGTTCAATCGACGAAGCGCCTGCTTTCTCCGACAATTCCGCGGCAAAGCTCTCATCAATCGGAAATTCTCCCAAAGGGCATTCGAAAGCGCCCGAGGTGAACACGGATGCGCGGGAAATGGGATACCGGTGGGAACAGCCGAGCAAGATAACCCGTCCCGGCTGCTTTCCTTTGATGCGTTTGTATGCGCATGCGGCGGTTCGGCCGGAATACACATACCCCGCGTGGGGAACGAGCAAGGCCCGGACACGGTCCGGAGCGGGCTCGACCCCCGAGGTTTCCATCAGTGACTCCACGAGCTCGGCAAGGGTCTCGGGGGAAGCCGGGTAGAACTGCCCCGCGACCATTGCTGTACGTCTCATCGCACGGGTCATCGGGAGTATCTCCTGTTCCGTCCTGTTCAGGGTCTGGGACGGCGGCCTAAAGTTCAATGGCCGGAGGCTTGAAGAAATGACCGTTTCCCTGAATGCGGCGCTTGGTTTCTCCAATGGCTTCCAGCTTCGGGATCACTTCATCCATATGCTCGATGATGAGTGCTTCACGCTCCGATTCGCTGTCGAGAGAGAGCAGCTTCACCTTCTGGTACAGGGTTAAGCCCACCTCTTGCGCCAACTGAAACGACAGATTCGGGACATCGAAATCCTCGCGTTCATATCCGGTTTCCAGCAGCTCCTGAAGCCGCCGAAACCGCTTCGCCAATTCTTCCCGGGGAAAGGACGAGGCGGCTTCGCGATTCTCGAGGAACGTCACGTCGCCCGCGGAGTAGAGTTTCCCCTCGACGGACCGCACAAAACGCTCGAGGCGGAATGCACGCTGTCCCTTCGTGAGAATATCCATCTCACCGTTGTCGTACGTCTTGCTGATCTCCTCGAGGGTCATTTCCGTGCCGTACTCGGCCACCCCCCCATTGACGTACGCAGGGATGCCGAACGTGGCGTTGTTGTCGCGGCATTCCGCGATCAGTTGCTTGTACCGCGGCTCGAAGACATGCAGGCGCAGGTGTTCGCCGGGAAACACCACCAACTCGAGTGGAAACAAAGGTATACGTTCTTTCATATGGCATCCCGTTTCTGGACCGCTCTATGTTGCCTATCCAAACGGTGCAGGGCGAGTGTTCAGAATCGCCTGCCAGGATCAGTATAACAAACCCGTGAGCAGGAAGCAGTGGCCGCACTCCAAAGACGCAACCCTTTCTGTGGTGTGCCCGCGACTCCCCACGCGCTTTCCACGGAACTGGTCCAGTCTATGGGTTTGTGGCCGCGCTCCGATTGGCCGCATTTGTCTCGACGCGTTGAGGAGGCTATCCTGATTGCATCGTATGTGTATCCGTGCTCATGAGGAGGAAGAATGCGTCTGTATTCATGGAACGTCAATGGAATCCGAGCCGCTGAGAAGAAGGGGTTTGTGCCATGGCTGCTCGAGACCGGCGCGGATGTCGTATGCGTGCAAGAGACCAAAGCCCAGCCCGGGGATCTCTCGGAGCCGCTGCGCTCACCGGACGGTTACCACAGCGTGTGGCACAGCGCTTCGCGGCGGGGTTACAGTGGAGTCGCAACGTACTTTCGCAAAGGTGCTGAACCGGTGGCTGTCGATAGCCTTGGCATTCGGAAATTCGACGATGAGGGCCGCGTGCAAGTTCTGGATTTCGGCTCTTTTGTGTTGGTCAACGCATATTACCCCAACAGCCAGCCCGAACGGGCGCGCATCAAATACAAACTGGATTTCTGCCGTGCGATAGTGCAACTCGGTCGCGAACTGCGCGAAGCCGGCAAACCGGTCATCGTGTGCGGCGATTTCAACATTGCACACCGCGAGATCGATCTCGCGAGGCCCAAACAGAACGTCGAGAATCCGGGGTTCTACCCCGAGGAACGCCGGGCCATGGACCGGCTACTGCGAGCCGGTTACGTCGATACGTTCCGCCACTTTGCGCCCGAGTCCGGGCATTACACGTGGTGGTCCTACCGCACTAACGCCCGCGCCCGCAACATCGGCTGGCGCCTGGATTACCACGTCATGGATGAGGCGCTGCTGCCCCGGCTGCAAGAAGCGAAAATTCACGCCAGTGTGATGGGTTCGGACCATTGCCCGGTGTCAATCACCATCGACTGAGGAGAATCGGATGCGCTCGAAAGTCACCACGAAGAGAGGCGACCAGGGGACCACCACGGCCCTGGACGGAGAAACCTATTGCAAAGCCCACCCCATCATGCACTGCGTGGGCGCCGTTGACGAGGCTCGTGCGCAGATTGCGTTATTGCAGCTGGTGCTGGCTGCCGAAAACGAGAAGAATAATGCCGATATCCTACGCTTCTTGCACTGGATCCTGCACACGTTATTCCTTATCGGCACGGAATGCAGTGACCCTTGCAAGAAACACCCCGAGTACCGGCGCGGCCGCCTGGGAGAGCAAGAGCTGCGTAGTCTCGAAAAGGCGCAAATGGAGCTCGAGGCCGAACTGGATCTGCCAAGCGCGTTCATTGTCAGCGCCTCGACAATCCCGGCGGCACACGCCGATCTGTCCTGCACCGCGGTGCGCCGGCTGGAACGTGAGTTCGCGGCGCTTCAGGCCAGTTGCCCCGAGTTCGAGACAGGCATTCTTCCCGCATACCTCAACCGGCTGAGCGATTACCTGTACATTCTCGCGCGCTGGCTCGAAGCCGGGAAACACATCCCCATGGATTATTCGCGCCTCGAACCACCCGAGGCGTGATCACACCAAACCGTTACCGGCTTAGGCCAACATCCGTGGGAGCAAAATCATCCGTAAGCACCATGCCACGGTCTGCCCTGCTTAAGGCCGGTGATATCTGCCGGAGGCGTTCCTGAAGGCGTGGCAGAGGAAGCTGTTCGTCTTCCAGAAGCCTGCCTGCAAGCTCGGTCATCTGTTCGACGCTAAGTGGATGGTGGGCGACGGGGCCCTCGGGCCATTCGGGAAAGGTGCCCGCCGGTCCGCCCTCAGGCGCTTGGGGAATCTTTACGGCAACCAATACTGTGTTCAGACTGGTCCTGGCCTTGAAAGCATACGTGTATTCGAAAACCTGCCTCAAGGTTTTCAGCAAATCTTGCACGCGGTCGCGCCGGGCTTCGCGGTCGACCTCGACAATGTTGTACACGAGGCAGCCGCCGTCTTTCAGACGCTCGCGCGCGATGGTAAAGAATTCCACGGTTGTCAGGTGATACGGAAGATAGATACCGTAGCGGCTGGAAGTGTAGGCATCCATAATGATGGCATCGTACTGCCGGCGCGTCCTGCGCAAAAACACCCGACCATCGGCGACCGTGATATTCAGCCGGGGGTCTTCGGGAAGTGCGAAGAATTCGTGAGCAACGCGCACCACCTGCTGGTCGATCTCGACGGCATCCATGCGCACCTGGGGATAGTATGCGAGAAAGGCCTTAGGCCCCGTACCCCCGCCCAAACCGATAAACGCGACGTCTCTGGCTTGCGGATTGAAAATCATCGGCACATGAAAGAAATCGGTGTATTCGAAGCCGCCCTCGATGGGATTACTCAGCGACATCTGACTCTGGCGGGTGTCATCAAACCGCAACATCCGGGTGTCGCCTTCATCGACCACGAGAATGTGGTGATAGGCGCTGTAGCGATCGTAGCGCACCTGCGCCTGGGCCGGATGCGCGGACAACAGCAGGAATAGCAGGACCATGGCAGCCCAACCCTTCCTGCGCGCGGTAAGCGACCCCACCACAATGACAAGCCCCAACGTGGTAATGGAAAAAGACACCCCCGTGAGTGTGGCGCGCACGCCGTAGTTCGGCAGAAAGGCAAACGTAAATAACATGACGCCGAGAATGCTGCCAATGGTCGAGAGGCTGGCAATCCACCCGGCGCCCGAGCCCACACGCTCGATGCTGCGCACCTGGAGGCGAATGGCCTGGGGCATGACCGTGCCTAGAGCAAGAATAGGCACGAAGGTCGAGGCGCCCGCTGCCATAACCGGCCACCACCAAGACGGTTCGGCGAGTTCGTCCGAGAAAAGCCATTCGGCGGTATGGTGGGCGAGGGGCTCCATGGGCAGGGCGGTGAGGCCCGCAATGATCAGTACGAGCCCGAGAGGCCACCAGGCATTGAAACGATCAGCAATGTGGCCGCCAAGCGAGTAGCCAATGGCAAGACCCGCCAGGCACACGCTGATTTCGGCCGCCCAGATGTCGAGTCCGCTCCCGAATTCCCGCTGCAAGAAACGCACGGCGATAAACTCGTAGATCATCACGGTTGCACCCGAATTCAGCACAATGAACGCGAGAGCCAGCGATACCGCCCAGCGCCGGGAGCTCGAGACCCTTTCATTGGCAGATGGCAGTGTAGACGAAGAAGCAGACATGAGACTCTCCTGCAATTGGCGCACATGCCCAAGGAGTTTGAAACACACCAACGCGCTATAGACGGTTCTTTCTTGCGAGAAGCTCGAGTTTAAGTCCCACGGCAGCGGTGCGCAGCAGCGCAAACGGTTTCCCGGAAAAGGCCGCCGCCATCAGTTCGTTGAAGAGCTCGAGTTTTCGCTTCGAGTACGGGTACCAGTTCAGCTCGGTCTTCGAGCTTTGCTTATCCACAACAATGGACTTGACGTTCGAGAAGGTGTACAACCCAAAAGGACCGCGATAGCGCCCAAAACCGCTGTCTTTGACACCGCCGAAGGGCAAGCCCGAGTTTGCCTGTGTCGCCAGGACATTGTTTATCGACACATTGCCCGTGACAATGCGCCGGGCCACTCGCTCGGCCCTTTCGAGGTCGGCCGACCACACACTCGCGCTCAAGCCGAAGGGTGAATCATTCGCCATGGCGATCGCCTCTTCTTCTGTCTTGAATGGGGACACGGTTACGACCGGCCCAAAGCTTTCGTCGTAGGCAATCTTCATGCTGTTCTGAAGGCCGGTCACAATGGTCGGCGGAAGAACGTGCGAGCCTTTCTCCCTGCGACCGCCGCATTCCACACGGCCGCCCTTCTCGACCGCATCCGCGATTTGATCCTCGATCTCCTCGATCTGGAAGTCAGCGGTCATACACCCGACGTCCAGCTCGCCGCCGTCGTCGCCCGAGCCGTCTGCCTCGAGGGTCTTGAGCTTTGCGACCTTCTCTTTGAAGATCTCGACGAAGCGGTCGCAGATGCTCTCATGCACATAAACGCGCTCGACCGAGGTGCAGGTCTGACCGCAATTGGCGAATGAGCCCCAGAGTGCGCCATTCACGGTGCGCTCGAGGTTGACATCCTCGAAAACCACCATGGGATCCTTGCCGCCAAGCTCGAGTTCGAGAGGGATAAGGTGCTCTGCCGCGGCCGCCATGACTTTCTTGCCCGCTCCCACGCTGCCGGTAAAGAAAATTTTCGCGGGTTTCTCGTCGATGAGCATCTGAGCATGCTTGCGGGTGGCATAGACGACTTGGATCGCGTCTTTCATGAACCCGCTCTTCTCGGCCATATCTTCGTAAAGCCCCATGAGTGGGGTGTAGCTCGAGGGTTTCAGAATAGCCGGATTTCCCGCCACAAACGCGCACATGATCGGCACGAATGACAGGTGGAATGGGTAATTCCATGGCGAAATCACGAGAACCGGGCCCATGGGTTCGTAGACCACCTTGGATTTCTTGCCAAACAGAAAGATGGGCGTCTTGACGCGCTGATCGGCCAGAATGCGCTCGGCGTTCTTCTCGTAGTAGTCGATTGTGTCGATGGCCGGAAAGACTTCGATCATCAAAGCGTCGGTAATGGACTTGCCGGTCTCAGAAACGATCTTCTGGGCGACTTCGTTGCGGTTCTCGAGAAGGTAGCGCTTGAGTTTCGAGGCCTCGGCGACGCGTTCAGCAACAGACATCTCCTTAAGTTGCTCGTAAGCGTTCCGGGCGCGGGCATACGTCTCACCAACAAGTTCATCGGATGGCACGGGGATCGTATACAAGACCTCGCCATTTCGCGGATTATGGACGGCGATGCCCGTCTCTTCGCTCTGCGCTTTGGTTTCCGTAACAGTCATCATGAGACACCTTATTCTGTGAGCGCGCTTGCGCACTCGCTGCATTTCCAAGTTCCGGCCGCTTGAGTATAGCAAAGCTGCACAAAGTGGTGAAAGCGCGATACGGGATGAGACCTTACGGTCGCAAGAGCGATGCATCGGCCGCGCCACGTGAAGTACCACCGGCCCCCGGCGAGGTCCCGGGGAGACGAAACGGCCTGAGACGCCTCTAGACCCCGATCGCCGAATAGGTTCAAGTAAAGTAACGCAAACCCTTCGGTTTTCGGGGCGTAATCCTTCGCTTTGAAACACCCGGCAGGTGAGAGAGCATTTGGATAGCGAATACCAAACGAACGAGGGTCGCTATCCTTGTGTCTTTCGGAGTGCCGAAGGCGAAAGTCCATATGGACTCAGGCATCGTTTTCCGGAGTGCCGAAGGCGCGGGAACATAAAATGTCTGGGGTAAGATGCGCGGCCGCGCGCGGCGCAGCCCCAGGTATACGACCCCAAACCCCACACCGCGCTGAAGGTGCGGGACAACCGGGAGACCTTCGATTGTAAGAGCCTGCCAGCGACAGACAGGGGACGCGGTCAAGGAGACCTTTTTACAGCGAGGCGAGGTGTGGGGCTGACTGATGTTACAGGCTTTCAGCCCTTGCTCGCTTTTTCCCTTTTTCCCAGCCCTTCAGGCTGGGCTGATATGTTGCCGCGCCGTTGGCGCGAAAGGCGAAGCGATGATGAGCGCGAGTTCGTCATATGGTCATGCCTCTGCTTTCACCGATGCTTACCCGATTCCGGCGATTGCCGCCAGAATACACACTTGACCTGATGGGCGTGATGGAGCGAGCATTGACAGATGACCCAAGCTATTCATCGTCGCCCAGTTTGTCGTGAATATGCACGACGCGGCCGCCGCGCTCGCGCAACGGGTAGGGCAAGAAGAGCACAAATCCGATGATGCACGCGATGCCGGCGAACACGGCCGCCCATTTGAGGCCGGTCACGGTGGCCTCGGCCTGCACATCTCCCAAGCCCTTGAGATTGCTGAGCGTAACCACCCCGAGCCCTATCATGAGCTTCTGAAAGACGCCCCCGACACCGAAAAACATGCCTTCACGGCGCTGGCCTGTGAGACGCTCATCGTAGTCGACGACATCCGAGACAAGCGCGAACGGAAGAACCATAAAACCAGCCACGAACACCCCGACAAGCGATACGACAACCATCGTCTGGGGAATGACCCCGCCCGCGGGGATACTGCCGACGGCCGCGAACAGGATGAAGACAATGCCCGACCCCAGGAGCGTCGCCAGGTAAACCTTGTATTTGCCGAACAACGAAGAAAGCTTTTGCATCAGGAAGAACGAAGCAACATTGAACACGACAAAGAACCCCATCAGAACCGTGGTAAACGCTTCGGTTCTCCCGAGCACCGTCTCGACCCAATAGGGGATCATGGCGATGATAATCTGCATGCCAAACCAGTAGAAGGCGGTGGAAAACGCGAGTACGAGAAATGCCGGGTTCTTGAGCGTCAGGAGCATCCCCGTGAACATCGGCACCCGCGGGGGGCCCTCCTCGAGACTCATGGGCTGGCGTTCGCGGATGGTCCAGGCAAGAGGAACAAATGCGAGAATGATGATGAAAGATACCATGCCGACCGTAAGGGGGTATCCGAGCGTGGCGATCATGATACCGGCAAAAGCAAAGCATACACTGGATACCACGAGAAAGAGGGACTGGGCCACCGTCAGGCCCACCCGTTCATCGACATCCGAAGTGAGCTCGGGCAGCAGCGCCAGATACGGCATCACCACGACCGAAAACAGAAAGAAGTAAGCTTGAAGAAGGACGACAAGGTACACGAAATTGATCAGGCTCGTCCCATCGACAGGCGGATTGAACATCAGAAACACCACGACCGCGAAAGGCACGACTCCGCGCCGTATGAACGGAATGCGCCGACCGCAGCTCGAGCGAAAGTTGTCGGTCCAACTGGCGATAATCGGGCAGTAGAAGGCTTCGGCGAGCCGGCCGAACATATACGCGGCGGCAAAAAGGCGCGGGGTGACCAAGGCAGTCTCTTCAGCCCCTGGCAGGTAGCGCTTCATGAGCCACTGGAGCAACAACAGGTCGGGCAGACTCATCCCAAGGCCGGCCAGACCAAACACCAGTTTTGTACGAAAGGGAAGCTGTGACAAATTGCCTGCTCCTGTTGGTTCAGACTTGAAACACGCGCACGCCAGTTCGCGCCCGGACTATGACGACACACCTATTGGGGTCAGCCAGCAGTTCGCGATAATCGTCTTCGGACTTCCTTTGCTGTTTCCCCCTGCCCACCGCGAGCATTCTGCTACTTGTAACCTAGTCACGTCAACACCGCGCTCAAGCATGACAAGAGCGCCGGAACCCGACGGTTTCCGGCGCTCCTGGATTCTGTCCGGTTTGCTTAACCTCCGATAAGCGCTTGCGCCGCCGCCATGACGACACACACGGGGAAATCGCCCGGATAGCGCATGAACTCGACGTGTCCGTCCATGAACAGGACGTTCGAGCCGCCCGGCACGTGGTTCGAATCGGCCGCATCGGTGCCGAAGTAATCCCACATCACCGGGATTTCGCTTTGTGCCATTGCGCCAGCAGCGGGGTTGTTGATGTCGGTGATCATGAACCGCTCGATGCCCTCGCGCAAGCGGTAGATCGTGCGATCGGAATCGTCTACGTGACTCATGTAGGGAATGTCCGCGTCGTATTGAGGAATGTCTCCAAACAAGCCTTCCAGGGCCATGAAATACCCCCCGTCGGCGACTTCCAGAATACGAAGCATATTAGTCGGGTCCTGCCGCAATACAGAGTCGTTTGGATCGGCGCCGGGCAGCATGAACTGCGACTGTAAGATAGCCCAGCCGTAGTAGTTGTACGAATCCCAGTCCACCCGGCAGGGGTCGATGCCCTGCGACGTATCACCCTCGACGTGCCACAACCCGTCGGCGATATACCCGGCGGACGAATCCGACGGGCAGGACAGGATGTTAACGTCGGTCAGGTACTCGGGATACATGGCGACTGTGTTGAAGAACGACTTCCTGTTGTTCTCGCGCTCGCACAGCGGGGGCGGGAAATAGGTGCCCGGCCCTCTGCGCACCTGACCCGTGCCTCCGCCGTTCTCGGTAATAAACGGCATGAGCGGGGGCCATTTCTCGCCTCGGGATTCGTTGGCGTACATTTTGAAAATGATCCCCATTTGTTTCAGATTGTTCGCGCAGGCAGCGCGGCGGGCGGCTTCGCGGGCGCGCGCAAGCGCCGGAAGCAGAATCGCGGCCAGTATGCCGATGATGGCAATCACCACCAGCAGTTCGATTAACGTGAATCCTCGATTTCTCATGGGACAGTACTCCTCTTGTCCACATAAACCCCACATTAAACTCCACGATCGTCACACATTTCTGGGTAAGATTGCGGTATGCTCGCCCCTCCTTTTCATACCGTGCGCCCACAGCACCCCACGGCCCCATTGCTGTCAATCAGTAAAGCACACAAGTTCGTATTTTGCAATATGTTACTTGCCCGGCCTGGTTGCGCGCCACCAGAATTCCCGGTAGACTAAGTCCCCAGGGAGGGTTGGGACGATGCTCGAGACCGTTGACCTCAAGGCCAAACTCTCGAAAGCCGATTACAAAACCGCGATGGACCAGCTCGATTTGCAACTGGCCCAACTCCAGCGCGATCTGCGCAGCGCAAGGGTCCCGGTGCTGGTGGTACTCGAGGGGTGGGATGCCGCGGGCAAGGGTTCGGTGCTTGCGCGTATCCTGCAGGCGCTCGACCCGCGCGGATTCAATGTGCACAACATTGGCGCGCCCACGCCGGAAGAGCGGCTCTGGCCTCCCATGGCGCGGTTCTGGAACATTACGCCCGCACAGGGCGTCATCGCCATCTACAACCACAGTTGGTACCGCCAGGTGCTCGATGAGCGCGTCGAAAACGGCCAGACCACGCAGGAACTCCAGGAGGCCTACGAGCGGATGCGGGTATTCGAGCGCCAGTTGACCGACGGCGGCGCGGTGGTTGTGAAGCTGTTCCTGCACATCGACAAGAAGGAGCAGGCAAAACGTTTCCGCAAAATCCGCAAGGATCCCGCTTTCGCCTGGAAGGTGGGCAAAGCCGAAGAGCGCCGCCACAAGCTCTACAAGCAGTATGCAGCCGCGATCGAGGACATGCTGCGCGAGACCTCGACCCCCTATGCGCCGTGGACGCTTGTCCCCGCCAGCAATGAACGGTTTGCGCGGGTGACCATCGCCGAAACGCTGGCCGTCGCGTTCGAGCGCGGGCTTATTCCCAGAAAGAGCGCCCCGAAGAAGCAGGTGCCGCGACGGCGGCGCCGGACCAGTCCGCTCGATCGGGTGGACCTCGCTGCCGTGCTGGACGAAAAGGAATATTCCGAAAAGCTGGGCGAGCTCCAGAAAGAACTCCGCCGCCTCCAGCATTTGTGCTACATCGAGCGCGTGCCGGTGGTGCTGGTGTACGAAGGCTGGGACGCCGCGGGCAAGGGGGGCAATATCCGGCGGCTGCTGCGCGAACTGGATCCGCGCGGCTACGAAGTGGTGCCCGTTGGCGCGCCCGAGGGCGATGAGAAGACCCACCATTACCTCTGGCGATTCTGGCGCGCGTTGCGCAAAGCCGGGCATTTCACGGTGTTTGACCGAAGCTGGTACGGCCGCTTGCTGGTCGAGCGCATCGAGGGGTTCGCGGCCCGCGAGGAATGGGGCCGGGCTTACCGCGAAATCAACGAGTTCGAGGAGCAACTGGTCGAGTATGGCGCTGTCGTCAACAAATTCTGGCTCCACATCTCGCGCGAAGAACAGCTCACCCGTTTCGAAGCACGCCAGAAGATCCCGCACAAACAATGGAAGATCACCGAAGAAGACTGGCGCAACCGCGAACGCTGGGACGATTACTGGAGCGCGGTTTCCGACATGATCGAACGCACCTCGACCGTCGGCGCCCCTTGGACCATCATCGCGGGCAACGACAAACGGTTCGCACGCGTCCAAGCCCTCCAAACCGTCGTCGACAGCGTTTCCAAGCG
>SLSB01000107.1 GCA_007130675.1 Candidatus Hydrogenedentota bacterium
GCCGATGTGCACAAAAACCCGTACATCGCCTACAACTGCGTGCGGGTGGTGTGCGGCGGAGATGTGGCGGTGGTCACGAACGGCAGCCACACCGACCCGATCGCCGAAAAGATCATGGCGGGAATGAATCCCCGTGACGCCCTGCTGTTGTCGCTGATGACGCTCGACTACGAGAAGGACGATTACGACACGCCGCGGATTGCCGGAGTGGCCGACAAGCGAAACGGCGGCGCGGGCTATCTGGGCATCGTGCGCAAAGACGGGGTGCATGTCAGCCGCGTGCCGCTCGAGGCCGGCATGTTCTATTACGTGGCCACCTACGAGGAATGCCGCATATCCGAGACCCAAAGCGGAGCATTCCCCGCGGAGAACGCCGAGGAAGCCTGCCGGTTTATGTTGGGAGGGGGGGTGTTTGCCGAACGCACCAACCCCGTGACGGCCGTCGCGGCGATGGCCACGCAAACGGGGTTCGAATTGACAACCATGGACGTCCCACACCCATGACAAACGACGCCTTCAGCGAAGAGCTTGACCGGCTCATCCGGGCGCGATACACCCTGCTGTACGTGGTCACGTGGGAAGAAGGCCGCGCCATGCGCATGCTCATGCGCATCACGGAAGGACAGCGCAAGCCGCTCTACGAGTGGTCGATCACCAACGGTCTGCGCTGTGTTCATGGGCCAGGCGGAGAAGGCAGCGGGTCGCGTACGCGCGATGCGATGCAAACGCTCAACGAGATTCTTCAAAAAGATGGCCCGGCTATCTACGTTCTGAAGGATTTTCATGCATACCTCGAATCTCCGGAGATGATCCGGCAGGTACGCGACCTCGGGCACGCCCTCGGCCCGACTAAGAAGACCGTGGTGCTCCTCTCCCCCGTCCTCAAACTGCCGCGCGAACTCGAAAAAGACATCACGATTCTCGATCTTCCGCTGCCCACATACGATGACTTGAGTCAGTTGCTCGATGACTCGATCGGGCCGCCCAGCTCGGCCCGCAAGTTCCGTGTGCGGCTGACCCCCGAGGACCGCGACGCGCTCATCAAGGCCGCGCAAGGCCTCACTCTCAAAGAGGCCGAGAACGCCTTTGCACAGGCCATCGTTCGCGACAATGTGCTCGATGCACAGGACATTCAGGCGGTCGTCTCGGAGAAGCGCCAGGTCATCCGCAAGTCGGGCCTGCTCGAGTATTACGACATCGCGTCCGACATGGCTGATGTCGGCGGTATGGATATTCTCAAAGACTGGCTCGATAAACGTGTGCGGGCGTTCAGCGGTGAAGCGCGTGACTACGGGCTTCCCCAGCCCCGCGGCATACTGCTCATGGGCGTACAGGGCTGCGGCAAGAGCCTGCTGGCCAAGACCATCGCCAAACAGTGGCAGTTGCCCCTGCTCCGCATGGATATGAGCATGATCTTCCAGGGATATATCGGCAGTTCAGAACAGAATATGCGCAATGCCACCAAAGTCGCCGAGAGCCTCGCGCCGGTCGTGTTGTGGATCGATGAAATCGAGAAGGCGTTTTCCGGCGTCGAAGGTTCGGGAAGCTCGGATGCGGGCACGACGGCCCGCGTGGTCGGCACGTTTCTCACCTGGGTCCAGGAGAAGACCACGCCGGTATTCGTGGTAGCCACCGCCAACGAAGTGCGCGACCTCCCGCCGGAACTCCTGCGAAAGGGCCGCCTCGACGAAATCTTCTTCGTCGATTTGCCCCGAAGCCGCGAGCGTGCCGAGATTCTCGCGATTCACCTGCGAAAGATTCGCCGGGAACCCATGAAATTCGAGCTGCACGACCTCGTGAATGCCTCGAAAGGTTTCAGCGGCGCCGAGATCGAGCAGGCAATCATCGCCGGACTGCACGAGAGTTTTTTTGACGGACGCGAACTCGAGACCCGTGATATCCTGAAGGCACTGAACGACACCGTGCCGCTTTCGCGCACCATGCGCGAAAAGATCGAGGAGTTGCGCATGTGGGCGCGCGACAGAGCACGGCCTGTGACCACGGGACCGCGGACAAGCGCCGCGCTGGGAACCGATGAGTGACCGGTTCGACTGGCTCGAGATTGACACACACGCGGGCGAGCAGCCGGCGCCGCGGCAGGTGCGAGTCCAACCCACCGACGCCGCCTCGTATTACCAGTCCGCGCGCGATATGCGCGAATCCGGGCTGTTGGGCACGGCATGCGGGTTCTACCGTAAAGCCGTCGGGCTGAACGACCACCATTACAGCGCATGGTGCGAGTTGATCGATACGCTCGTGCGCTCGAATCAGCTCGAGATCGCGGACCGGGTTTCGGCCGATGCCTTTGCGAATTACCGCCAGGTGCGGCTATTCTATGCGGCCCGGGCGCTGGTGTTGGCTCATAAGCATCAGTTTGATGAGGCTTTTGCGCTGATCAGCGTTGCGCTCGAGGGCGATGCCCGGGCATGGTATCCGCCGTGTGTCATGGGGGAAATGCTGCTCCGTTTTGACCGCGAGAAACGGTTCGAAGCCCAGCGGTATTTTGAACAGGCCATCGACAACACGGACAGCCCCTGGGAACCGTATTTCCTCGCGGGCTGGGCATTTCTGCACACGGCCATGCCTGCGATGGCCGCGAGTTATCTGGCCGAGGCGGCCCATTTCAGGCCCCAGGCCGCCGTGTGCTGGCTGTTTCTGGGCGACAGCTTCCGCGCGCTGCGCCTGTACGAGCAGGCGATGTTTTATTATCAGCGCGCCCAGGAACTCGAACCCAACAGCGAGCTCTCGATTGCGCGCCAGAAGGAATGTGGAAGGCTCAGCTTTGGTCTGATGCGCCTGATGAACCGGCACAGGCTGCGCAAGCGGTGGAACGCCGCCCTTGACAGAATCCGGGCTGAATCGAAACGGGAGAAATGATGACAAATAAGTACGTATCGCCCCTTGTTGAGCGCGTTGCGACCAAAGAGATGATCGCGCTATGGAGCCCGCAGAAGAAGTTCGCGACATGGCGGCGGTGCTGGATCGCCCTCGCTGAAGCCGAACAGGAACTCGGACTGCCCATTACTGATGAACAGCTCGAAGAAATGCGCGCCCACGTGGATGATATCGATTTTGAGGCAGCCCGAAGGTTCGAGGAAGAGCTTCGCCATGATGTCATGGCCCATATCCACGCATTCGGGGCCGTGGCACCTAAAGCCAAACCTATCATTCACTTAGGCGCAACAAGCTGCTTCGTAGGCGACAATACCGACCTCATCCTGATACGTGAGGGCCTGGAACTTGTTCTGAAGAAAGCAGTTAACGTACTTTCGCGCCTCGCGTCCTTCGCCGAGAAATGGAAAGACCTTCCAACGCTCGGATATACGCATTATCAACCGGCACAAGTAGTTACGCTTGGAAAACGTGCCTGTCTGTGGGCCCAGGACATCCTGCTCGATATCGAGGCACTCGAGACCGTCCTTGGCCGCCTCCGCTGCCGGGGTGTCAAGGGCACTACCGGTACTCAAGCCTCGTTTTTGGCCCTGTTCGATGGGGATTCCGACAAAGTCCGCAGGCTGGATCAGCTTGTGGCACAACGACTTGGCTTCGAAAGTTCGTATCCGGTGACGGGCCAGACCTATCCGCGCAAAGTGGATACTCAGGTGCTGGGCGTCTTGGCGGGCATTGGCGAGAGCGTGCATAAGTTCGCTACGGACATGCGTTTACTGCAAAACCTCAAGGAAGTCGAGGAACCCTTCGGCAAAAAGCAGGTCGGCAGTTCGGCCATGGCCTACAAACGCAACCCCATGCGCTGCGAGCGGGCCTGCGCCCTGGCGCGTTTCCTGATGGTATCGCCCTTGCACGGTTCGTTTACGACAGCTGTTCAATGGTTCGAGCGCACGCTCGACGATTCGGCCATTCGCCGCCTGAGCCTGCCCGAAGCTTTCCTGGCCTGCGACGGCATCTTGAACCTCTACCTCAGCGTGATGGAAGACCCGGCGGTATATCCGAAGGTCATCGAAAAGCACCTGTGGGCGGAGTTGCCCTTTATGGCGACTGAGAATATTCTAATGGCGTGCGTGAAAAGGGGCGGGGACCGCCAGGAATTGCACGAGATCATCCGGAAACATGCCCAAGATGCCGCAGCCCGCGTCAAGAATGAAGGCGCCGACAACGACCTGCTCGAGCGGCTGGCGGCCGACCCCGCTTTGGGCATGTCGCGCGAAGACATCGAGGTTATACTTGATATGAGCGCGTTTGTGGGCCGTGCGCCGCAGCAAGTTGATGAGTTTCTGCGTGAAGAGGCCGAACCGGTACTCGAACGCCACCGGCATCTCCTCGGCGAGGCGTCGGACGTCCGTGTATAGCGGTCAAGGAGTAGCTCGTGTCATTGGTAGTGAAAAAACGCCGCGCAGGGCGTGTCGCCGTCGTCGTGAACCCGAGATCGGGTAACGGCCGCACAGGCAAACGCTGGCCGGTGCTGGGCAAATCGCTGCGGGAAGCCATGGGGGCATACACCCTCCTGCTTACCGAGCGGCCAGGCCATGCCATCGAATTGGTGCGGACTGCATTGCGCGATGGTCACGACCGAATCATCTCCGTGGGCGGCGATGGCACACACAACGAAGTAGTCAACGGCTTCTTCGAAGACGAATCGCTCGTGAATCCCGAGGCCTCCCTCGCCATTGTGCCTACCGGCACAGGCTCAGACCTCGCCCGGACCCTGCGGCTGCCTTGGGGCGTCGATGCACTCCCCTACGTCGTCGACGGAATGTATACGCGGGCCGATGTAGGCCGCGTACGCTACACTACACCCGACGGCGACACCGCCGTGCGCTATTTTGTCAATATCGCCGATTTCGGAGCCGGGGGCGAGGTGGTCAAGCGCGTCAATATGACCTCCAAGTTCTTTGGCGGGTTCCTCTCGTTCTTGTGGGGCGTGGTGTCCACGATCGTGTGGTACGACACCCCCGAGGTCCAGCTCGAGATCGACGGGGTGCCGCTCGATGGCAAGTTTCAAAACGTCATCGTCGCCAACGGCCAGTATTACGGAGGCGGAATGCACGTGGCCCCGCACGCCCGTCTCGACAGCCGGGCGTTCGATGTGTATGTGATCGGCGATGTGGGCAGCGCCGAGGCCGTCATCAACCTGCCAAAGCTATACCGAGGCCGGTTGCTGCGCAAGCCCGACAAGGTGCGTTACTTCCGCGCCACACGCATCGTCGCCGAATCCTCACAGGAAGTGCTGCTGAATGTCGACGGTGAACAGCCAGGAA
>SLSB01000454.1 GCA_007130675.1 Candidatus Hydrogenedentota bacterium
CCCTCGCAATTCGAGGCCTGTTTCATGAGCGCGACGCATAGCGTCGCCGAAATCGACAAGACGCTTGATGCGGCCCGCCAAACTCTCTCTGAACTCGAATAGTCTTTCTCTGATAGTGCGAAACTACGGCTCGATCTCATGCGCGATTATGAAGTCGTTTTTATACTTCTAAGGGTTGTTTATAAGTGCAAAGCGTATCTAATATAACAATTATGGAAATAAACGAACTCTAAAGTACAATTGTTCGACGACTAAAGTTAGTCATTAATAGTGCACATGCAGGATGTATGACTCAGAAAAAACACATTGTTTCTTTTTTGGTACCGGCAAATGCTAAGCGAGGAATGAGTCGAGACGCGACAACACTTCAGCTTCCTTAACTTGTGCCGAAGTATGCGCTTTCCGGATGGGGTGTCCGTTCCCGCCTGGCTTCGATACCCCTGAGTTCCGGCCCACAAGCGGCCTGGTATTGGTCCGGTAGCTGTTTGTGCGGGCCTGGCGCGTTACAGCGTTCACGGGCATTTTCTGTGCCGGAGCAATCCGGTTTTTCGCATAATTGGGCATGAAACACACCATATTGGGGTTGTTTTTGCTTGACATACAAAGCATTGTTGTCTACACTACGGCATGGGGAACGTGTAACCCCGCGCAAAAGCGTTAGGACAGACAAGGTTGCATTTTGGGGAATAGATCTGTGAAAAAACCACTGCCGCGTCTCTCTCTGCTTGTTCTACTGTTGCCTCTCTTCATCATCCTAGGCTGCGCCACGACGGAGCGGCCCAAGGAGGATGCACACAAGCACCAACCTGCGCCACCGGGTCGTGTGGGCCGGCGCGAGCTTCCTCCCCCTCCCGCGCCACGCACGACGGACTTGCTGCGCGAGGCTGGGGAGGCTTTCCGTAAAGCCAACGATGCGCAGGAGGCCGGGGACGAGAAGGCGGCGCTACGGCATTACGGCAAGATGCTTCAGTTGCTGCAGGAAGCTCAGCTCGATCCCACGGTTTTTTATAGCCTTCGGCCCGAGTTCGAGCGTATCCTCTCACAAACCACCGAACAGGCCGATCTTTCGGACGAACGCGACCGCCTGGAAAAACTCACGCGCGAGGAGCGTGCCGCGGTGGAACAGGATGTCGGCATCGAGATTCCGTTTCCTCTGCCCGAGCGGGTTCTCGAAGAGATTGAGGAAATCCAGCGTCTTTACCCGAGGAACTTCCAGAATGGCTTGAAACGCAGCGCCAGATACGCCCCCCACATTCGCCGTGAGTTGCGCGCTGCAGGCCTGCCAGAAGAATTGGTGTGGCTGGTGATGGTCGAGAGCCAATTTCACCCAACGGTGGTTTCCCGCGCGGGCGCCACGGGCATGTGGCAATTCATGCCCGCCACGGGCCGCCGCTACAACCTGCGGGTGGACTCGTATGTGGACGAACGCAACAACTGGCTGAAATCCACCAGCGCCGCGATTTCATTCTTGACGGACCTGCGCAACCTGTTCGATGAAGACTGGCCGCTGGCCGTGACCGCTTATAACATGGGGGAAGGGGGCGTCGGACGGGTTATTGCCATGAACGGTGGGGACCGGGATCTGTGGCGCCTCATCGAGACCCCGCCCGCCTCGAATCGGATGGCCCGCGAAACCCGGAAGTTCTATGCCAAGTTTCTCGCATCGGTAATTGTTGCGCAGAACCCGGAGAAGTATGGTTTTACGGTTCCGCCGGACGACCCGCTCGAGGCCGAGCTTCTCCCGGTCGAGGGCAGTTACAGTCTGGCCGCGCTCGAGAAGGCCGCTGGCTGGCCGGAAGGCACGTTGCGGGATCTCAACCGTGACCTCATTCGAGGGATCACCCCGCCTACGGGCGAACACTTGGTGGTCGTGCCCAAACGCGGCACGAATACCTTTCTGGCCGCGCTCGAAAGGACGCCCCGAGTCCAGCCGAATGTGCATGTCGTGCGGCGGGGCGAGACCCCGGGCGGTATCGCCAACCGGTATGGTGTATCGGTGCGCGAACTGATGGCGGTCAACAAGATCCGTTCGCCGCGCCACCTGCAAGTGGGAGCGAAACTGATCGTGCCGGGTACAGGCGCGGCCCCGGCCCCTGCTTCAGTGCCAAGCGCGGGGCGAACCGCCCATGCCGCGGCCTCGCATCGCGTGCAGCGGGGCGACACCCTCTCGGGCATCGCCGCGAGGTATGGGGTCAAAGTCAGCGACATCCAAGCTTGGAATGGAATGGGCCGGGCGACCCGCATTCAGGTCGGGACCACCTTGAAAGTGGCTTCCCCGGGCGCTCAGGTTGCGTCTGCCGCGCAAGAAAGCAGCCCGGCTTCGGCGCCGGCCAGCGAACAGGTGCATGTGGTCAAGGCCGGGGATTACCCGGCGAAGATCGCCAGGCAGTACGGCGTCGGTCTCGATGACTTTCTTGCATGGAATGATCTTAGCAGGAATTCGATGATTCGGGTCGGGGACAGGCTCGTGGTGCGCAGCGGAACACCGGGTGCGGTGACCGCGTCCGCACAGACCAGCGAGACGATTACCTACACGGTTCGGGCTGGGGATTCAGCCTCCGTGATCGCCGAGAGACACGGTGTCGGACTCAGCGACCTCCTCAGGTGGAATAATCTTACGCGTAACTCGACGTTGCGCGTCGGACGAGAACTGGTGATACACCGGTCTGCCTCGGCAAGTGCCCCTGCCGCCGAGGAGGTGGTAGTCCACAAGGTCGCGAGAGGCCAGAATCCCACGACCATTGCGCGCCGCTACGGCGTTTCCGTTGACGATTTGCTTCGGTGGAACGGCTGGAACCGCAACCACGTTCTGCAAGTTGGGGAAACGGTAACCATTCGGCGCAATTAGAGCGTATCACAAAAAGCCATAGCCATTTGCGGCTCCAGGACGGGATCGAGGGTTCCGACAGGCGATCGGCCGATTCTCCGGTAAAGGGGAGCAGGTTTTCTTACCTGCTCTTAGTCAACTGCGGACAGTTGCTGGCCGCATTCCTTCATGGCCGGTCCAACGCCGGCCTTATTCGCGCGATTGGCGGATTGCATCCGACAGTGAGCGGGTATGAAACCCCGCTCCCCTTTGAAGAATTGCGCAAGAGGACCCTGCGGCACTTAACAACCTGCCCGGAAAGATCAGGAAACCATTCCCCAAACGCGGCCAAATATGAGAAACTGGCCTTCAGTTTGCGGCCACAGTTGAACTTAAAACGCTTTAGCGCATGGTAACGTGGGCTTGGTCTGCAGACCGGACACGCCCGCGCGCATGGTGTCGCCGCTTTGTCTGCGCATGCGCCGTTGCGGCCATTGCCGCGATGCGGCACGATGCCGCATCTATGTTTCGCACCAGCCAAGCGGCGCCTGAGAAACGCAATCCATTCATGCAGAACCGTTTGCGCGCATGACTCGGATGCCCGCCAGTGGAGAGCTTTGAACTATCCGGGCTACTCATCCATTCGGGGCAGGGAGGCTTCCGTCTCCAGGGCAAAGGTTTCCATGAGAGAATGCAACGACGCGACAATCTCTGGATGATCGTCGGCCACGTTGAACCGTTCCCCGACATCCCGGTCGAGATGAAACAGTTCCGGGCTGCCGCTGACCAGTTGGAGTTTCCATGGTCCTTGGCGCAGGGCTTGGAGCTGGGGGCCACGAAAGTAGTAATAGGTTCGCGACGGAGATTCGTCGACGTCACCGCGCAGCAATGGCCAGAGGTCGTTGCCGTCGATGGGCCGATCATCGGGAACCTGGGCCCCTGCTGCGCGCAGGAGAGTGGGGAAGAGATCCATCAAGGTGGCCGGCTCCTGGATGATACGGCCTGCGGGCACCAGTCCCGGTCGCCATACAATGGCCGGCACGCGCACGCCCCCTTCGTACGTGGTTCCCTTGGCATTTCGGAAGGGGCCGGGCGACCCCGCATGCCAACGCATGTTGTCTAGACCATCGGGGCCCGGTTGAACCATGCGGTCGGGCATGTTGATCCACGGCCCATTGTCGCTGGTCCAGACCACGATGGTGTTGTCCGCCACCCCTGCTTCGCGCAATGCGGCCATAATCTCGCCCGCGCTCCAGTCGAGTGCCTCGATCACGTCGCCGTAAAGCCCGGCACGGGATTGGCCACGGAATCGGTCGGCCGTGGCCAGCGGCAGGTGGGGCATGCTGTATGGCACATACAAGAAGAACGGATGCTGGGCATTTTCCTTGATGAACCGGGTCGCTTCCGCTGTATATCTGACGGTCAGTGTGTTCTGGTCTACCGGGTGCTCGATGGCTTCCGTGTTCCGATACAGCGACAGCGGTTTGTCGGTGTTGACCCATGGCCGGATCATATCGTTGCTGTAGAGCAACCCGAAATACTCGTCAAAGCCGTGGGACGTGGGCATGAATTCCTCTTTGGCATGGCCCAGGTGCCATTTGCCCACGCACATCGTTCGATATCCCACCGCTTGCAGGGCTGTTGCCATGGTGATCTCGCTTGCCGGCAGGCCGTCGTCGGAATCCGGGCCAATGACTGTCGCCGCACCGGGGGTGCGAACGGCATAGCGCCCGGTCATCAGCGCCGCCCGTGAAGGGGTGCATGCGGGGTGCGAGTAGAACGATGTGAAACGCACACCCTCGCTCGCCAATGTATCGAGGTTCGGGGTCCGAATTGTAGGATGCCCGTAACAACTCAGGTCCCCGTAGCCGGCATCGTCGGCGAACATGAGCACGATGTTAGGCCGCCGGGTCTCGCGCTGCGCTTCCGAAGGGGTCGTCTGTGAAAGAACCATCCCTGCAATAAGCCCCGCGGACCTTGCCAGAAATTGTCTGCGTGTGTCTGTCATTTTCGCCCCCTTCGCTTGACGTGCGCTCCTGCGCATGCGCTCGTTTGTGGCCATTTGATCACCAATTGCGATTATGGCTTCAGCCAGCGGCGCAATCAAGAGCACCGGTTGCCCCCTATTCGGAGTAGCATAGCGCCCCGCAACGCAGCATCCGTCCCGGGATCGCCGAGCGTCAGCTCGGCATCGGTGCCCGTAATCCGCTCACTTGGTCTCGTTGGAAACCCGGTGGGAGAGCATCCAGCGCTCGCGTTTGATGAACGGCCCGTTTTCGAAGTTCTGCTCGATATGCCCGGTCTGTTCGAGGTGGTCGAAGCAGCTTCGCATACACCCGCGGGAGCCTTCGATGCCGTAGCTGCCGTCGCCGCCCCACTGCTGAATGCGGGCGTGACCCTCGACGA
>SLSB01000640.1 GCA_007130675.1 Candidatus Hydrogenedentota bacterium
AACTGCCACGCGCCAAACGCATAGACAGACACGTTCAGCCCGCTGTTTCCAAGAGTGCGGTATTCCATAAGCAAATTCCCCCTTACTGCCCGAGCAAAACGATAGTGTTGCAGATCCCGCGTCCATCTTTCCAGAAACCGCGCCTAACCGCAGATAATCACAGGCAGAGGAGCATAAACCCGTCGGTTGTCTGGTCGAAGGTCTGGATATTGAAACACGAGGTGAATGTAGGTGTATACAGAGGCTGAACGAACAAAGCCCCAACCGCACGGCAACATACCAGCCCAGCCTGAAACTGAGGGGTGACGGGAGGGGGAGGGTCGAGTCCAAAGAGGTGCGCCTCTCGCCGTCTTTCCTGCGCAAGCAGGAATCCAGAAGTCTCGCGGGGGGTACATCAGGACCAGACTGGCCCCCTGCTTTCGCAGGGGTGACGATAGGGGGCATCATGCTTCCGGAGCGCCAACGGCGCGGTAACATACCAGCCCAGCCTGAAGGGCTGGGTAACCCCATTCCCCCACAATGTCCGGGCTGAAAGCCCGGCACATCTTTGGACGTTGTGACGCTCCGTTTTGGCACAGTTCTCCCGACCATCCATCAGTGACCACGGGGCATCCATCGATCGTGCTGAAGTCCGGCAAGCAGAGCGCCCACGGCCTTGCCACTGATACAAGTTGGTGGGCATCCCCCAACGTTGCGCCCGCCCATTTAGGTTTTCGCAACCGCTGCTCTCAGGCTTTCCAGCCGCGCGTGACCATGGAGCTCCTGAGATGCCAAGGGGTACGCGGCGAGCGGAACAGGCGGCGGGCGGCATGGCGATCGGCGATGACGCGCTCGCGTTTGGGGTCCCAACGGATCGGCCGGTTGACTCGAATCGCGAGGTCGCTCAGGTGGCTGATCGCGTCGGACCGAATGGCCGATTCGAGCGGGCTGATCGTCTCCTCGCGTGATTTCACGCAGTCGATGAAGTCCCGTTCCTGGCTTTCGGATACTTTGAGGCGGATATCGTCCGGCTTCAGCTCGATTTCCTCGAGCTTCGGGTCGCTGGTAATCAGGGTGCCGCGGTCAACACTCACCCAGCCTTCGGAACCGAAGAACGTCGTGCCGTGGTCTCGCCACGTGCGGTAGGCGGTCACAATGGGCTCGGCGACGCGGCTGCCCATGAACCGCATGGGCAGGCCATCGTCATATTCGCAATGAACATCCCACGATTCGATGGTGTCGCACAGGCCGCCCAAGGGGGTGTTGCCCTTGCCTTCGTAATACACTGGACTGGTGTGATCCCGCCCCAACCCCCACTGGGCGATATCAATGGGATGCGACCCCCAGCCCGCGATGAACCCGAGTGCGTAGTCATAGATGTGGTACGCGCCATATTGCGTGCACCGGTCTACGGTATAGGGCTTCTCGGGCGCGGGACCGAGCCACATGTCGTAATCGAACCCCTCGGGCGGCTCGGTGGGTTCCGTCGAACCATAGGGTTTGACGTGGAAACTGTCAAACTGGGTCGACATGTCCGGGCACCATACCTCGACACGCTCGATTTGTCCGATATACCCATTGCGGACCAACTCGCAGGCCACCCGGAATTTGGCATCCGAACGCTGCTGTGTGCCGTACTGGAAGATGCATTGGTTGGACTCGAGTTCAGCACGCAGCCGATGCGCCCACGGCATACTCACCCCGAGAGGCTTCTCGACATACATATCCTTCCCCGCCCGCGCGGACGCAATGGCCATTGGCACGTGCCAGTGATCGGGCGTCGAGATAACCACCGCGTCGATATCGTCCCGCGCTAGCACCTCGCGAAAATCGGCGTAGGCTTTCACCACGTCGCCGCCGTAATTGGCGTTGAGCTTTCTGCACATCTCGTCGCGGCGGTTCGCGAAACAGTCGCACAGCGCAAGAATCTGGACGTCATCGTGCCGCACGAACATGCCCACGAGTGCGTTGGCGCGGCTGCCTACCGCGAGATAGGCCACGTTGACCCGGTTGCTCGGGGCGTTCGCGCCGAACACCGACGACGGCACAATCCATGGCACCGCGGCAAGCGCGGCCGAGCGTTTCAGAAAATCGCGGCGCGTAGAAGAGTTTTGTTTCATGACAGAGACACCTCTCCGGGCAGAACCGGAAGTTTATGGCTCTTTATGTCGAGAGACTATATCCCTGCAGGCCGCCGTTGCGCAAACAAACCAGGATTGTGCATGCTATGGAGCGGAAAACACAGCGATTACCTCGCCAATAGCGTAACGCCAATGGAGAACTGAACATGCATCAATGCCACCCCATCGGATACCTGCTGTTTCTCGCAATGACCACGGTTCTGTTTTTGGGGCATGCCGCCAGCCATGCCGCGGAGCGAAACGAAGAAGCCGACGGACAGGACACGCCCGGCTATCTCGCCGATGTCTTCTCGCGAGGAAGCGGAGGCTACCCGCAGATCCGCATTCCATCCGTCGTCACTACGCAAAACGGGGTTATCCTGGCGTTCGCCGAGGGACGCCAGTACGACGACCATTCGGAAAACGACATCATCATGAAACGCAGCACGGACGGCGGCGCGTCTTGGGGACCCCTCCAGGTGCTCAGCGATATGGGCAGCGACTCGCTGAACGATCCGTGTGCGGTGGCGCTCGACGATGGCCGGGTGCTACTCCTGTTTCAGCGATTTCCCCGGGGATACCACGCCCGGATCATGGCGCATACCGAAATGGCGGACCTCGGGTATGGCGGGCCAACCAACACACAATCCTTCCTGACGTTCAGCGATGACGACGGCCTCACATGGTCGGAACCCGAGGATGTCACGCGCGCGCTGCGCCGCGAGGATGCCATAAGCATCGGCAGCCCCGGCATCGGCATCCAACTCGAATTCGGCGAACATAAGGGCCGCATTGTCTTGCCGTTGTACGAAGTCATCCCGCTCGGAGACGGTGATCGCTACTGGTACAACTGCGCGGCATTCAGCGACGACGGCGGCCGGACATGGCAGCTCGGGGCGCGCGTTCCCCACGGCGATGTCGAGGGGTATGCAAATGAAGCACAGATCGTCGAACTCGAGGACGGGCGCATCCTTATGAATGCACGCAACACAACAGACAAACCTTGTCGGAAGGTCTCGGTCAGCCATGACGGCGGCCAAACCTGGGAGCCCATGCGCGAAGATTGCGCGCTGGTGGCCCCGCCCTGCATGGGAAGCATCATCACATACCCCCACCCCGCCACCGGCCGGCAACTCGTTCTCGTGTCACTGCCCAACACGCCCGGCTCGCGAAGTAACGGCACCATCTTCATCAGCAGCGATGGCGGGCGAACCTGGCCGATCAAACGCGTGATTTATCCGGGCGAATTCGGCTACAGTTGCCTCACTATCCTGCCCGACGGGCGCATCGGCTGTCTCTACGAGCGTGACGACGCAGACAACTATCAGGCAGCCCACATCACCTTTGCCGCATTCGATATCGAGTGGCTGCTCGGCGGCGGGCAAATGTAAGATATGCCATGGCATATGCAGGCGAGACGCTCGGGTCACTGAAAAGGCGGGACCCGGGGGAAGGTCCCGCCTTCGGAATACCACAGAGCCGGTGAGGGTCAATGGGGGGAGGTCAAGGGTTTCCGGCTTGCGGTGTGCTGGGGATGAATAACCTCGAGTAACTGCGCCGTGTCGAATACACCCACAAATCGCGCGGTTTCGCGTCCATTGCGGAACACAATCGACGTCGGCAAATATTGTACCGACAGTTCCTGTGCCACGTCAGGATTGTCGTCCGTGTTCACGGCCAGGAAGGTGGCGTCCCGGCTGTGATTGCGCGCCACATCACTAATCACCGGCCCGACGCGCCGGCAAGTCCCGCACCAGGGCGCATGAAAATAGGCCACGACCGTTCCGTTCGGCTGCTCAACCGTTTCGCTGAAATGAGCAGCCGATTCCACCTCGATTATCCCCGAATCCGGCGCGAGCGACGGACCCGAAGGCTGGAGAAGCACAAAGCCAAACAAGAGACCCATCAACCCGCCGTAAATCGCTCCACGGCGGGGATTTGCCGTGAGTGGGCACCCACCTGATTCACACGAACGCGTACTGCCAATCATCGCGCCAATACCCGCGCCAATCGCCACTGCCGTGCCAATCTTCAATACCGGAATCAGCATCCAAACTACTCCTTTACTCGATCGGCGCTGACCGTTTCCGGCCAACACCGCTTTATGTCCTGTCATCTGTATATAAAGCCTTTTGGCGCGCCATTTTATTCCCGGAAACGAGCGCCCCAATCCGCCCCCCAACTCCAACCTTGAAAGTGGTGAACGAGAGCGGGTATGCCCTGGGACCGCTGAGCGCCAGCTCGGCATCTTTTTGCCCGCCGCCCCCGTCGGTCTGCGCAAGAGTCACAACCGCACCGGAGAAGATCTCGTAAACGCTCCAAACCACCTCAGAACCAATGCGTGGAGTCAGAAATGCGCGGGGGCCGTCATGTGTATGCACGGGTGTCCCCTGCCTGGCATGCACCCTGGCAAGCACCCCGATTACCCGTTGCCGTGCGGCGGCGGAACCGCGAAAGTACGCGAATGTACGCGAATAAGCAAAGCGAAGCATAGCCGCAACTGAAGACAGAGTCTCTTGCCCAGGTATTGGGCTCATCCTCCGGATTCATGCGGTGTGGATTGTCTTTGGGATAGGGGCGTTTGCAAATTCTTGTCTGGTATGGCGGAACCTCTGACAGGACCGCCGCCCTGGGCTCAACGCCTCCCGCCCGCATAAAAAGGGACTACGAAATAACAAAAACAATTCATGCGATTGTGCTTTGGAATTGGGGTCACTTCGTAGTCGTGTCCCTGTTTTGAAATTGAGGGCGCAGGGTGTTTGCGGGGTGAAGCGCTCCCGCTGGGCTATTTCTTTTTGCCGAAGATATGGGGATTCTGACGGTGGCACTCTTCGATGACCGCGATCTGCTGGCGCACTTGCTCGGGAGTGATCTCGAGAGGTGAGCGGCGGGTCAGGGTTTTGTAGAACATCGTGTAGAATTCGTGCGAGATTGTGTTGAAGAGATTCAGCTTTGACTTGGGCACCTTCCAGGTCTTCTTGTGCCACTTCAGATTGTCCGAGCAGTACACGGGGTTGCCGTCGGCGTCCGAAAGCGGGCGTTTCTGGAGCCGGTGCCTCGGGGCCTCTTCGGGAAGATAATAGCGCCACTCGATCGCGGTCA
>SLSB01000414.1 GCA_007130675.1 Candidatus Hydrogenedentota bacterium
ACGTACGGCACGGACGAAATCTCCCACGTGTTGTTCGCCTGTACCTTGGCCATTGTCTTCATGTCCCGGTCGTGTGCGAATCCCCAGTGGCGCGTGGCTCTTGGGCCGGGACCGACCGCCGAAATCGAGTATTCGCCTACGATGGTGTCGATACCGCCGCGGGTAACCGGGATACTCCACTCGCTCACGCTTTGGAGCGCGACATCTTCCGGGAGACGCTGCACCAGCGCCTCGACATAGCCGTCCTGCCAGCCCCAGTCCCAAGCGATAAGCTGAATATCGGCCCCGCTCCGTTCGATGCCCTCACGAATAACGGTGTGCAATTCCGCGATCACTTCGTCGGGTGTGCGTTCGCCACACCGTTCGCACTCGTGACCGCGATGGTGCGACCAGCAGTTGGTGGGGTTTTCGGACGCGGAAATCGTGAAGAACCCTGCCAGATCGGGCACTTCACGCGAAATGCGCTCGACCGCTCCCCGGATATAGTCGCGCACCGCGTCGGTGCTCGTGCACATGGATGCGTGGCTGCCATGAACCACCCCTTTCATGCCGGGATGCTCTTCATGAAACGCCAGCGACATCGCACGCGGTTCGTTAAGGTAGAGGTAGATGCCGATGCCCTGTTCCTTGGCGCGCGCCACCAGCGCCCCGAGGTTTTCCAGGCGTTTCTCGTAGTCCTCGCTGAGCGATTCGTCCCACGGGAAGGGCGTCAGCTTATACAGCACGGCCTGCATCCACACGCCGTTCACCCCCGACTGCGCCAAACGCGCAAGATAACCCGTCGGGAACGAACCCATCTCGGGATCGTCCTCGAGCAGCGGGTCGCCGTACAGCGCGAAATAGGACGGGCCAAAGCGGGGATTGAACTGGCTTTCGCGCGGCTCTTCACGGGGCGACTCAGGCATCCTCGAGAGCCGTTCGACAAATGCGAACAACGCGTCCTCGGGGACCCCCGCGCCTTCGGGGAAGGCTTCGTTTACCCAGGCCGCGATGCGGGCCTCCGCTTCACGCACCGCTGCGGTGCGCTCTTCGTACCGCACCGGTTCGCATTCCGGCTTCAGGCTGCCCAGCTTGATATAGAGAAAGTCGTCTTCGCGCAGCGTATAGGCCATCTCTTCAGCATCCCAGCCGAGCAGGTCGAGCAATTGTTCGTAGGGGAGGAGATGCCAGTTGCGGCGAATGACCGTAATG
The DNA here is from genome assembly GCA_007130675.1 of Candidatus Hydrogenedentota bacterium. Classification (GTDB taxonomy): domain Bacteria; phylum Hydrogenedentota; class Hydrogenedentia; order Hydrogenedentales; family SLHB01; genus UBA2224. Next base: position 1,192 of record SLSB01000414.1, read on the forward strand.
TAGGATCGCCGCTGCTGGTCTGGCGTAATCTCGGGCGGGCCCTCGAGGCCCATGGCCTTGCCCATGTCCACCAGTTCCCCGGCGTCCGCGCCAACAACATCGGCCAGTGTCTCCATGGGCACGAGCATCCAGTTGCGCCACACGCAGGCGTGCAGCCGGCTCGGGAAATGATCGGCCGCAACAGGCTCGGGGGCGCTTCCCACAGGAAGCTCGGCCGCATGCAGCAGCGCTATGCTGAGAATGGCTAAGGTCATGACATATCTCCTTTTCAATGCACCGCACCTTCGTGCGATGGACCATGTGTGCCGTCCAATGCTACTCCTTCACACCGAAGGCTACAAATTGCGCGCGAGCAGCATCCGCCCGCGGTGCGCGGGGTGTCCAATTCAGAGGTTGGCCGTCCAGCCGCCGTCAACGTACAGGATCTGGCCGTTTACAAACGACGACGCCTCCGAACACAAGAAGACTGCGGCGCCGGTGAGTTCTTCCGGCAAACCCCAGCGTCCCGCCGGCGTGCGCAACTTGACCCATGCATCGAATTCCGGGTCGTCTCGCAGCGACTCCGTCATATCCGTTGCGAAATAGCCGGGGGCGATGGCATTGCATTGCATCGCGTGGCGCGCCCATTCCACCGCCATGGCCCGAGTGAGGCCCGCGAGACCGCTCTTCGCGGCGGTGTAAGGGCCGATCGACGGGCGGCTGCCAAAACTGGTCAGAGAAGCGATGTTTACGATTTTGCCCTGCCGCCGTTCGATCATGCGCCGCGCCACGGTCTTCGCAACACGCCAGGCGGCCGTCAGATTCACATCGAGGAGCCGTTGCCAATCCTCTTCGGCGATGTCCTCTAACGCCCCGCGCCGCTGGATGCCGGCGTTGTTCACCAGACCGTTAATGGGCCCAACTTCGGTCTCGATGGCTTCAACAGCCTCTTCGACAGCCTGCGGGTCGGTAATGTCGAACGCGTACGCAGCGCAAGGCGTCCCCGCTGCCACGAACTCACCGCGGCGCTCTTCGAGAAGGCTTGTGTTCGTCGCGTTGAGAATGATGTGCGCACCTGCTTGGGCCAATCCGCGAGCCAGCGCAAGACCGAGCCCCCGGCTCGAACCGGTTATCAGAACGTTGCGCCCCTGCAAGCTGAATAGTTCCGTTGTCATGGATTCCCCAGAAGAGTCCTCGGTGTTTGGTTCAGTCCCGGGGGCAGTCAAATGCCTTCCGCTGCGGACAACTGCGGCGCCTCGGCCCCGGCCCGCTGATAATAGGCGTGTGTATCGGATTGGGCACGCCGCCCATCGCTCCCGTTGCTTACGTATTGATTCGACTGGATTTCGTCGAGGACCCGCGCTTTAAACTTGTCATTGACCTGAATCTCGCCGATGTCGGCCAATTCCTGCTGCAATTGCGGGTCATAGACCGGAAACGCCACCTCGACGCGCCAATCAAGGTTGCGCTCCATCAGGTCGGCGGAACTCATGTACACGGCCCGGTCTTCCCCGTGGCCGAAAATGTAGATACGCTGATGCTCGAGCAGCCGGTCCAGAATCGAGATGGCCCGGATATTGGGGTGCGGCAGCATGGCGTAGGTCGTGCGGACCACCAGGTCCATCTTTACCCCGGCATCCGCTGTCTCGCGGATCTTCCTGACGATCTTGTCGTCGGTCAAATGATTGACTTTGATGAACACGTAGCCCTTCTTGCCCTTCTTCTTTTCGCGGCTCAACAGCTTCATAAACGTTTTGCGCGCATTGAATGGCGATACCAGCAGATGCTTGAACTTCGGCGTTGTAATTGCCCGCATTTTCGAGGCATCGTCGAGGTAGTCGAACACTTTGTCCACTTCTTCCACAAGATTCTTATCTGATGTGAGCAATGTGCTGTCGACATACAACTTTCCGGTGATTTCGTTGAAGTTTCCGGTGGACAACCCCGCGAGACAGCCGCCTTTGCGTTTGATCAGCAGCAGTTTTCCATGCACTTTCATCGGCGGGACGCCGTAGACCACGGTGGCCCCCGCTTCGGTCAGCGCGCCCGAGATCTTGATGTTATTCTTCTCGTCAAAGCGGGCCTGCAGCTCAATCGAAACAAACACCTTCTTGCCGTTGCGCGCGGCATTGATCAGCGCGTTGACCACCTGAGAGCGCCGCGCCACACGATACAACGTCATCTTGATCTCGTCCACTTCAGGATCGATAGCCGCCTCGCGCAGCAGGCGGATAAGATTGTCGAAAGATTGGTAGGGATACGTCAGCAGTAGATCCTGTTCCTTAATAATGTTCATCATGGGGCGGCGCCCGCGGTCCAGAACCGGATGCGGGGCGGGCTCGAGTTCTTCGAAAGAAAGCTCAGAGCGGCGGTTCGGAAATCCTATGAGGTCCTTCATGTTGTGATAGCGGGCGCCCGCGATGAGCGTGTCGTACTCGGTAATCTTAAGCCGTTCGCGCAGCAATTGCAGGAGCCCCATCGGCATGGTTGCGTCATGCACCAGCCGCGTGGGCCGTCCCCCCTTGCGCTGCTTGAGCACTCGTTCCATCTTGCGCACGTGCCCTTCCGAAAAGTCGTTGTCGATGTCCAACTGGGCGTCGCGCGAAATCTTGAATTCATAAGCCCCGATGCGCTCGTAGTCGAAGATGTAGAAGATGTCATTGAGCGAATGCCGGATCAGATCGTCGACATACATGATGGCGCCTGTCGGCAATTCAACAAAGCGGGACAGTTCCTCCGGGATCTCGAGAATGGCGTAACGTATGGGGTCTCCCCACATCTTGACCCCGAAATACAACGCTCCATCGGTTAGCTGGGGAAACGTCCGCGACTTGTGAATGATGATAGGCACCAGGCTAGGCAGCACGTGTTCCTCAAAGTAGTCGTTAAGCCACGGCTCGAGATCTTGCGCGCTGTGCTCGATGTCCTGCTCATTGAGAATCTTGATGCCCTCGATGGCCAGGGTCGACGTGATTTCGGCATACGCCGTTCGGAACCGTTCATCGAGTTCGCGCGATTTGTGGGCCAACACCTCGAGAACCGCTTCCATGCCGCTGTGGCCAAGCTCGATGCGGCGCTGCACGCTCGCCACGCGCACCTTGAAAAACTCGTCCATGTTCGACGAAAATATCCCGAGGAATTTCAAGCGTTCCATGGGAGGATTTCGTCGATCCTCGGCTTCCTGGAGCACGCGTTCATTGAACGAAAGGGTGGAAACTTCCCGGATTTGATGGACGTTGCGCATGATAATGTCTATCCAGATACATTGTTCCTTGGAGTTTACACTGGCCGACAGGTGGCCTCGCCGCCGCATGGCTGATGTGATACCCGTCAGAAGCAGCCCGAAACCGTGCAGCGGAGGCCTTTTATGAAACACCATTTCTCCAAGAGATGCAAATCTTTGCCTTCTGGTGTGTTATGGGTGCTGGCCATCGGGGTTGGCGCATGCATCTTTGCCGCACCGGTCCACGGGCAAGCTGAGGCGCCCGGTCCCCGGCCTGTCTCATCCGATGGGCCACTGGTTTGCGAGGAGCCGGTCTTCGATTTCGGCGAGCGCGACAGCACGGCCGCGTTCAAACACACCTTCAATTTGACAAATACCGGGGATTCCGCCATCACCATTGACCGTGTCATCACCACCTGCGGCTGCACCGCCGCGAACCTCGACGAAAAGACCTTGCCCCCTGGCGCATCCGTCCCTCTCGAGGTGGACGTGAAGCTTGCGGGGTTCCGAGGCAATTTCCAAAGGCATACATACGTGGTGTACGGCGGGGATGAACCGCAACAGACCCGACTCACCATCAGAGGTACCATCGTCCAGCGCATACGGATTACCCCCGAGCGCCTGAATCTCGCCCTGGCATCCGCGGATTCGCCAACAACCGCCAGCGCGGTCATCGAGTCGCTCGAGGATTCCGCGAAGTTCCGTATTACAAAGCTCGGCTCACAAAGCAAGTATCTTAACGTCAAAGCCGACACCTCGACAGACGGTATGAAACACACGCTGCATGTTACGACCGTTCCGCCCATCCCGAAGGGCGCCTACCCGACTGTTATCCAGTTATCTACGGACAATCCGGATTACCCAAGAGTGGATATTCCGGTTTCCTTGCGGGTGGTGGACCGCGTGCAGGTGGTTCCCGAGGAAGTCGTGCTCTATGACCGCGGCACCGGTGCTCCGGCCGAGTCCATGCGATTCTTGAACATCATGCCGGGCAGCGTCCAGGAGTTCACGATCAAGGGCGTCGAAGTGCCCCTTCCCTCAATTGAAACCGAGATCATTGCCCGTCCCGGAAGCCGGTTTCTGGTCAAACTCATGAATATGCCGGTTGACCCTGAGCTCGAAGGCAAAGAAGTTGTGCTTTTGACCGATATCCCGGACATGGAACGTTTTCCCGTCCCGATTCGCATAAAAGAGTATCCCACCCCACCAGCGTCCCCGTGATAGAACAGCCCTCCCCCACCCTATCATTGGCCACATGCGGCGCACGCTCGGTCCGCTGCTGCGCCTCGATGGACTCGATACAGCCGTAGCGCGTGCAGCCTGTCGTCATGTTCCGCAAGCGCAGATGTGTATGCCACGACTCACCCCATCGGGATCGGCATCGCGCTCGAACCCGAAATCGAAATCGGGATCGATCGCACATGGGCCAAATACAGGAATACCGCGTCTTGCTTTGTTTCACTGTAAAACACGAAGCCAATCCCCGTGACAGCCTCATCCGGTCCCAAAAGCCTGTGGAAGATGTGGCATGCGATGCGCTTGCGCACCTGCCCATTCAATGCGCGGACGCACCTTCTTTGATACGCGCTCGTTCCTTATGCAATAACGCCGCTAGCTCATGCGGCCTCGAACGACGCGCAAAAAATGCGCATAATACGAGATTAAGCGGTGCGGACTTCTTTCGCCTCAGGCCCTTTTCGCCCGTCACCCACCTCGAAAATGACTTTTTCGTTTTCTTTCAATGTGCGGTTGACGGTCTCGACATTCGAGCGGTGAACAAAGATGTCTTTGCCCCCTTCATCGGGAATGATGAAGCCGTAACCCTTCTGCTCGTTAAACCACTTCACAGTACCGGTAGGCATAGTAGCAACTCCATACGCAACCCAGAGCCCCTTCGTATGCGTCCATTCGACCACAGTCTGCCGCGTCTGTCAAGGGGTAAATGCGAATTTTGCTAGTTCGGTCCGCCCGCATACCCCCCCGGAATTCCGCCCTAAAGGTAACCGACTCGGCCAGTTGACCCCTAAAAAGTAGACATATATCCACCTTATTACAACTGGAATACGAAGTCAAAAGACCTTAAGAGAAGCAAGAAAACTTTTTGAAACAGGTCGTCACTTCTTCGTTTGCCCACAGATTTTTTGCAGGACTCGGGCATTCTCTGGCGCATTCTCTGGCGCATTCTTTGCATGTGCATCACCGGTTGGCCTACCATAGACGAGTGAGTGTGTGAAGCTGTAGGCTGATAGTTTGTCCATACAGCCGTCGTTTTTTGAGAAAGGGTTTTCGGATACGATGAACGCTGACGATGCAAAACAGCAATTCCAGCAGGCAGCAAAGTTGTTTCAGGGCCAGCAGTACGGGCAGGCACTGCAAATCCTCGAGCAGTTGGACAACGCAGTGCCAAACAATAAAGATATCATGTATTTCAAGGCCCGCGTTCTGGGGGTATTGAACCGGCCGCAGGAATCAGCCGCGCTGTGTGACAGGCTTACGGCTCTGGGCGACCCGCGCGGCGGCCAATTGAAAGCGGCATTACCTTCCGCGCCCGCGGGAGCGCCGCCGATTCCACCCGGACAACCAACTGAAACAGCGGGACCTCCGCCCGTCCCATCAATGGATATGGCGGGGACCGTGGGACCTCCGCCCATCATGCCGGGCGATGAAATGACCACCGCGTACACAACCCCGCCACAATTCGGTGCAGCAGGCGGGAGCAAGAAGAAGCAGAACATTATCGGTTTTGGCCTCATGGGCGCTTTGCTGCTTGCTGCCGTGCTTGTGGTAGTCGTGCGCGGCGGCGAAAGAGGGCAAGAACCCATTCCCGAGGCTCCCGGTGAAACTCAAACCGCGATGCTGGCCGAAGGCCGTCCGCATCCCGAAGCCGGCGGATGGGGAACCATCGAGACCGTGGGCTCGGGAAACGATGCCGTCACTTTGGTTACGGTCGGCGGTTCCCGGCGCGAAATGGGCTACTGGTACGGCAAACTCCTGGCGGACCAGATCGCCGCCTGTTGGGCAGGTATGAAGGCGGCCTTTCCTGCCTCTGACGAGGTATTCGACTTCGCCATCGACGGTATGTGGAACAGCGCCTATTTCGATACCGAGGCGTGGGAAGAAGAACTGCGCGGCGTCGCCGACGGCTGCGCGGAGGCGGGCCATCCCGAGATCACGTTCGATGAGCTGCAGAAACTTCACCTGGTTCCCGATATTTCCGAGCACGGCTGCGGCTTGTTCGCGGCGTGGGGCGAGGCGACAGTGAACGGTGATCTCTACCATCTGCGCAACCTCGATTGGTCGACAAACACCGGTGCGCAAGATTACCCCGTCGTGGCCATATTCGAACCGAATGACGGCCACCGGCATGCGGTGATCGGATTCGCCGGATTGATCGGGGCCGCCGTCGGCGGTATCAACGAACATGGTATCTCCCAAAGCCAGATCATGGGAGGCTTCGGCGACGCCGAGACCCTCAGGGGCATACCCTTCCCGATATTGCTCCGCGATGTGTTGTATCACGATTCAACACTGGACGAGGCGCTCGATCGCATGAAGAACGCCACCCGCACGAATGAATACCACTACGCCATCAGCGGGCGTGTGCCCTCCGATACACTCGAGGCCCGGCTGCTGTTCACAAGCAACACCCGTTTTGATGTGTTTGGGGGCGGCGGCCCTGTTTTGCCTCACCCGCGCTATGAGCCTTTCTACGAGCCGATTCCTGATGTGGTCTATTGGAAACGCCATGACGGCGGCGCGTACGCAATGCCGGGCATTGAAAATGAGCGCAAAGGCAACCAGACGCTGCATGAGGCAATCAAAGCCCGTTATGGGTCGATTGACGCCCAGAAAGCCATCGAGATCGCCCAAGCCGACGGCGTCGCCTCGACCGTGGTCAGCATTGTCTACAACGCCACAAGAGGCAAGTTCTGGGTGGCCTATGCCTTGGGCGAAAGCATTCCCGCCCATCAACGCACGTACGTCGAATTCGACTTGGAAATGGGTAAGGATGCGAGAGTCAGAGTTGCTGAACCTCCGCCATCCGCCCCTTCGGCTGCCCCCGAAGACGAATCACTCGAGGCGTTGGCCGCCAGAATCGATCAAATGCCGCCACAAGAACAGATACAGGCGATGCTCGGTATGGAGACCATTGAACTGGCGGAACTCATGGAGATTCAGACCAAGGCGGGTTTCGATATGCTCGAGCAGCAAGCCGCCACACCGGAAGAGAGGCAGATGATCGCGATGATGCGCCAGGAACTCGAAGACGCCGATTTCCTCGAGATTGCCGTCATGGTGAAAGACATGATGGGCGGGATGGACCCCGCAATGCTGGCTGAATTGGGAATGGGGCCGTTCACTGGCGCATTTCCCGGCGCGGACCCCTTTGCCGGGCCCATGACGGGACAGGCCTTTCCAGAGGAGCGCCCACGCCCCGAGGCGAGGTACCCTGAACCGGTGGAAACGCCAGAAGAAACAGAAGTGGCGGACCCCGGCGAAGAGCCAGACACCGCCGAGGAGCCCGAGCCCCGACCTGAGCCCGAGATGACCATCCCAGAACCGGAAGAGGAAGTCGAGCCCGAGGAAGAACCCGTAAGACCTGTCTTTGGAAGGGAAGTGGCGCGCGTACTCGAGTTTCCAAGAGATGAGAGCCTGGGCACCCTGTTCCTGCGGAGAAAGGGCGCACCAGACCGCGAACCCTGGGAGCGCGTGGGAGCGGCACGGGGCAAGATCGGCATTCCTCCCAATCAAGACGTCAGGGTGCAGGTGCAGGTGGATAATATCGAGGCGTTCACTGCGCTCGAACCGGATGATATACAGGTGCTGAGCCTGTGGAATACCAATGTCAGAGACAGGGACCTCGAGGCCATCAAACACTTGACCGGCCTGCGTGAGCTCGATATTCGTCAGACAAGGGTTTCACCGGACGGAGTAGGGGATCTCCAGGAAGCCCTGCCCAATTGCCGGATCATCCACTAACCCGCATTTCTTACCAACTCAGGTATGCCTGCGGTGGTGGTAAATGCACAGACTCGGGCTGCGAAGAAAGCATCTTGAGCGACCTCATGACGTAAGGGATACCGACTTTTCAAGAAAGGACACGAGACATCTATGCGTGCATACTATTGCCCGGGAACCCATTGGGACCGCGAATGGTACGAGCCGTTTCAGGAGTTTCGGATGTGGCTGGCCGAGCTTATCGATGCGCTCCTCGACCTGATGGAACGGCAGCCCGACTACAAATGCTTTCACCTGGACGGCCAGGCGGTCGTACTCGAGGATTACCTCCTGGTACGGCCCGAGAACCGCGAACGTCTCCTGGCGCTCATGCGCGAGGGGCGCATCATAGCGGGGCCCTGGTATGTCCTGCCCGATGAATGGCTGATATCCGGCGAGAGTTATGTGCGCAATATCATGAAAGGCCGTTCGGTATGCCGGGAACTCGATGTGCCGGCCATGAACTTCGCCTACACGCCCGATCAATTCGGTCACATTGCCGCGCTTCCCATGATTATGACCGGGTTGGGTCTTCCGGCGGGCATCTGCTGGCGCGGAACCCAAGACGAGAACTACCCCGCCATGTTTCAATGGGTAGGGCCCGACGGAAGCAAGATGCCCACCTATAAGTTGCGGGACGATGGCAGCTATGCCCCGTTTTTGTTCAAGTTTCGCAATAAGATCAAGAATGGCGAGTTGAGCGAAGGCTTGTTCGCGGAACATTTCGACCCGTATCTTGAGGAAGAGCGTGAGCGAAGCGACGTGCCGCTGGTGCTCTTGCTCGATGCTATCGACCACTTTCCCGCCGACGAACAGAGCATCGCCATCCTCGAGGAACTCGAAAGACGCCACCCCGATGTCGAGTTTGTCTGGGCATCTCTCGAAGAATTCGGGAAGGACATGGCCGCGCACGCCGACAAGATGCCCGAGCGCACCGGCGAACTGCGCGAGCCGTGCCGCACCACCGGCCGGGGCGGGCAGTATCTTATCGTGCACACGCTCTCTTCGCGATACCCGCTCAAAAAAGCCAACGACGAGTGCCAGGCCCTCCTCGAGCACTGGGCCGAACCTGCCGCCCTGATGTCGCTGATGCATGGAGGAAGTCCAAACCTGCGCTATCTCGACCTGGCATGGGAATACCTGCTTAAGAACCACCCGCATGACTCGATCTGCGGATGCAGCGTGGACCAGGTACACCGCGACATGCGTTTCCGGTTCGACCAGTGCCAGATGCTGGCAGACGGACTCATCCGGCGCGCAATCGCTGAACTTGGTCAGGCAAACGAGACCCCCGAGGCGTTGCCGTATATGGTGCTCCACAATCCGCTGCCATTCGAGCGCAAAGGCATCTTCGAGCTGGCGCTGCCGTTCCCGGCGGATTACGGCCCGAAATTCGTCGACGGGCTGACCACCGGAGAGCCCATCAACCGCTTCCGGCTTGTCAACACGGAGGGAACACCCATCCCCTACCAGTTGTCGCGTATCGAGCACGGCACGTTGCACAAGCGCCTTGCCTCGAACGGCCGGCATCACAATTTCCAAGGCGACGTCTATCATGTTGCGGTCGAGATGGCGCTCCCCGCTTGCGGCCTGACGGGCCTGGGCATTGAGCCCGTCCCGGAAGCAACACGCAACAATTCCGGCCAACTCACGGGGCCGCTCACCGCCGACAATGGCCGCATCGTCTTTTCCGTGAATACCGACGGCACGGCATCACTCCTCGAAAAGAACACGAGCAAGACCTACGAGTCGCTGTTTCTCTATGAGGATACCGGCGATGCCGGCGACGGCTGGACACGCGGCCAGCTCGTCAACGATATAGTGTTCAAGACGCCGGGCAACCGCGTGGCCGTCGCCGTGGTTGAAGACGGGCCGCTCCGCACGGTATTCCGCGTCGAGCGGGAATTGGACCTGCCGCGCAATCTCGACAGGCGCAGCCGGTGGCGTTCGGAAGACCGGACCTGCCTGCGCATCGTCGATATGATGTATGTAGATAAGAATGCGCCGTTCGTGCGGATCCGCACGCGGGTCGAAAACTCCATCAAAGACCACCGCTTGCGGGTGCTGTTTCCGACGCCCATACGCACCGAGAAGTCCTATGCCGAGACGCCCTTCGCCATCGTCGAGCGCCCGATCGACATTCCGCCCGAGGCGGCTGCCTGGCATGAACGGGTCAACCCCGAGACCGCATTCACCACCTGCTTCGGCATACAGGATGCCCTGGGCGGTCTGGCGGTCCTGTGCCCGCACGGCCTTCATGAATACGAAGTCACGCGGACACCGGAACGCGTACTGGCGCTTACTCTGTTCCGTGCCACCCGTCAGACCGTGGGTACGCAGGGTGAACCGGACGGCCAACTGCTCGACCCCCTCGAGTTCGAGTACCTATTGTATCCGTTTTCCGCCCCGCTGGACGCCCCAACCGCGCTGCGCATCGTGCAGGAAGCGCAAACGCCCGTTCGCAGCCATCAGGCGGCCGCAGTGCCCGAAACACGCTCGTTCTGCCGGGTCGAGGGCGCCGTGGTCGTGGTCACCGCCCTGAAACCCGCCGCGGACGGCAATGGCGGAATCGTGCGCCTCTGGAATCCCGCCGATTCCGATGCCGCCGCAACAATCACCTTCTCGCAACCGCTGAAATCGGCCCATGCCTGCAATCTCAGCGAAGAACCAGGAGAAGCATTGGACCTGGTGGATGGGTGCGGTTTCACCGTCACCGCCCCCGCGCGCGGATTGGCAACGGTAAGGTTTGCTTGGTAAACACAGGGCGTCATGCCCGCGCCGACGGCGGATACATCGCGACAGGATTGAGAGCCGCTGACTACAGGGAATGCGTCGGCCGAAACGAAAGCGGTGGCAAGCCACCGCACTCCAAAGAATCGCAAACCCACAGCCACAGTGGAAATCCGTCTTCCCAGACTGTTGGCTGTGCTGATCGGTCGTTTTTCTCTGCTGTAAGCCGTGCTCTCGAGGAATTCCCCCGAATCACAGCAGAAAAGCAACAAATTTGAATGTCATGCCGCCAATAAGTACACTCTTGTATGATTGATGCCTAAATCACACCAAACGGTCGTTTTATTCGGAGCATGACATCATAGAACGCGAAAGAATGTTGCATGTGCAGAGAGCGTAACGAAGACCCGCCCCGCGATCGCGATGAACTGGCGCTACTTTTTGATATCAGCCAGATTCTTGACCGCAGCATGGACTTGCGCGACGAGGTTGGGTCGGTCTTGAAGGCTATTGCCAAGCACACGGGCATGGTTCGCGGCACATTGACGCTGCTTAACCGCGAAACCGAGGAGATTCTGATCGAGGAAGCGCACGGGCTGTCGGCCAAGCAGCGCGAGCGTGCGCGGTACCGCCCGGGCGAGGGCGTCACCGGCATAGTTATCCAGACGGGAAGGTCGATGGTGATTCCGCGCATCTCCGAGGAGCCGCTGTTTCTTGATAAGACAGGGGCGCGGAGCAAGATGCGCAAAGACGAGATTGCCTTCGTGTGCGTACCGATCAAGATCGAGAATGAGGTCGTCGGCGCGTTGAGCGCGGACAGGCTCTACATGGAATCGGTGTCGCTTGATGAAGACCTGCATTTATTGAGCATCATCGCGCGGATGATTGCGCAAGCGGTGCGTTTGCGGCGTAGAGCCCTCGAGGAACAAGAACGGCTGATTGACCAGAACAAGCGCTTGCAGCAGGAACTCGAGGAGCGCTACCGGCCCGCGAATATCATCGGCAACTCGGGCGCGATGCAGCAGGTCTACGACCTCATCGCGCAGGTGGCGAAGAGCGACACGACCGTGCTGATTCGTGGTGAGAGCGGCGTCGGCAAGGAGCTGGTGGCGCAGGCCATTCATTACAACAGCCTGCGAGCGTCCATGCCGTTTATCAAGGTGAATTGCGCGGCGCTGCCGGAATCGGTTATCGAGAGCGAGCTGTTCGGGCATGAAGAGGGCGCGTTTACGGGAGCGGTTCGCGACCGTAAGGGGCGCTTCGAACTTGCCGACGGCGGCTCGATCTTCCTCGACGAGATCGGCGACCTGACGCCCGCTATGCAGATCCGGCTGTTGCGGGTGCTACAGGAGCGCGAGTTCGAACGCGTGGGCAGCACGGATACCATCAAGGTCAATGTGCGGGTGATCGCGGCGACCAACCGCGAACTCGAGACGCTGATGGAGCAGGGAACGTTCAGGCAGGACCTCTATTACCGGCTCAATGTATTCCCGATTCACCTGCCGCCGTTGCGCGAGCGCAAGAGCGACATTCTCGACCTTGCAAACTTCTTCGTGGAAAAATACAGCAAGGCAAACGGCAAGGATGTGCGGCGCATCTCGACGCCGGCGATTGACATGATGATGAGCTATCATTGGCCCGGAAACGTGCGTGAACTCGAGAACTGCATCGAGCGGGCGGTCTTGCTGAGCAACGATGACGTGGTGCACGGCCATCACCTCCCCCCCACGCTGCAGACGGCCGAGGCCAGCAATACCGTGATGACGGGCACGTTGGAAAGCACTCTCGACGCCGTCGAGCGCGAGATGGTCGTCGAGGCCCTCAAGAACGCCCGCGGCAATATGGCCAAAGCTGCCAGAAAACTCGGCATAAGCGAGCGTATCATGGGTCTCCGGGTCAAGAAGCACGGCATCACGGCAGGCGCCTACCGGCCGGCACGCCTGCGGACTTAACAAGTCTTGCACTTCCGAAACAGTGCAGGGGGTGACATACCTCGAAAATCCGGGTAATTGCTTGACATAATCTCTTCCAACCCCTCGAAACCGAGGGGCAAGAGGCCGCTTTGGCCGCACATCGGCCGCGCAGAGAGTATCCCGGCGATCTTGAGCTGCCTGGTTGTATCCTTTTAAGAACAAATAGGTTATGACGCCCTGTCCGTCTTGCGCACCTCAGGAGACTGTGCTATACTCCACTTTGCGAGAGCAATGCTGACAACCATCTCTACAGGGGCTTCCATATGGCTGACATACTGAGCCAGGATGAAGTTGACCTTCTTCTCAGTGCGGTGACGGAGGGCGACCTCGAGGTCGAGACGGACGAACGTGAACGTCCCGCCAAAGAATCCCGAGACACGACGATGTATGATTTCCGGCGTCCGGAACGTGTCTCGAAGGAGCAGCTAAAAGGGCTCCAGAGCCTTTTCGAGAACTTCGCGCGCGAGTTGAGCATCATGCTGCCGCCGTTTCTGCGCTCGGTAGTGCGGGTGGACCTGGTCTCGATCGACCAGCTTACCTACGATGAGTTTATCCTGTCGGTTTCGCGCCCTACGGCGCTTTCTGTCATCAACATGAATCCTCTGGATGGAAACTGCGTGATCGAGCTCAGCCCACCGCTGGTGTTTCCCATTGTCGATCGCATTCTGGGCGGAAAAGGGATGCCGATTTCCGAACCGCGCGAGCTCACCGAAATCGAGAACCGTATTGTCCACCGCATTGTCCTTATGATTCTCGAGAGTCTGAAGCGTTCATGGGAGCAACTCATCGAATTCCAACTCAGCGTCGAGACTCAGGAGAGCGACCCGCTTATGGTGCAGATTGTCGCTGGCAGCGAGATGACCATCCTCGCGGGGTATGACCTGCATATCGGCGAAGCCGTGGGCAGCATGAACATGTGTATCCCCCTGCTTGTGCTCAACCCGATTTTTGATCAAATCACCCAGCAGACGCGGTATATCCGCAGGGTGAATCCGGGCGTCGCCGCCCAGACGCGTGCGCAGATTACGCGCATAGTGCGCAAGGCCCAGGCCCCGGTCGATGCCGTTCTCGGGCGCACGCGCATGAATCTGGATGACGTGATGCGGCTCCGCGTGGGCGACACCGTGCAGTTGGACTCGACCATCGAGGAGCCGGTGGATATCGAAGTAGGCGGGCTTGTGCGTTTCAAGGCGCATCCCGGCCGCAGGAGCGAGCAAAGTGCGGTTCAAATCAGTAGCGTGGTTCGCGAGGATTAGCGAGGAAACCGAGTTATGAATGCTGCGGCCTCGAGATTATTTGCCGAGGGGTTCTCAAAAGGGTATTGCGATGTCATTGGCGCAATGCTGTCGGCCGAACCCATGTTTCAAGCGGGCGAACCCCAACAAATCATTGCCGAACTCCTCAGTCAGATGACAGCCGAACTGCCGCTTCTTATGCACGCGGCGGCGGTTGACGGCGGGGCTATCCTGTTTATGACGACCCTCGAGGACGCACGTCTGCTCACGGCGGCCGTCATGGGCAACGAGCCCGCCACGGACCCCGAACTCGCCCCTGACGAAGAGGCCACCATGAAAGAGATATTCGACCCCTGCATGGGGGGGGGCGTCAGCCATTTCAAAGAGAAATACGGCGAGGTGATCGAACTGCAGCCGACGGAAATCCGCCTGATCGAGCCCGGGCAGGCGGGCATACTCATCGAAACCGCCGGAGACGCGGCCGCGATGGTGCGCATTGCCTACAGCGTGCCCGGAATCGTCGAAGAGGGGCAAGCTGCCCTGATATTCTCTGACGTTCTCGAGCGCGTTATCCCCCCCGAAGAATTGGAAGGCGCCAGCGGAGAAGCGGACGTACAAGATATCATGCAACAGACCTTCAACGCGAACAATCAGGCCGGCGCAACCGCAGGGCCTGCCGCGCGTGAGCTTCCCGGCAATATCGAGATGATTCTGGACATCGGCCTGAATGTCACGGCGCGGTTGGGCCGCATCGAGATGCCTTTGAGCCAGATTCTCGAGTTGGGTCCCGGTTCAATCATCGAGGTGGGGCATTCTGTCGACGAACCTGTCGAGTTGCTGGTCAACAACAAGCTGATTGCCCGTGGAGACGTCGTCGTCGTCGAGGAAAAGTTCGGGCTGCGCATCACCGAGATCGTGAGCCCGGCAGAACGTATTGAAAGCCTGCGGTGAACGCACACAGCGACGAGAAAAAATTGTGGGAGCGCTGGAAAACCCAGGGCGACGAAGATGCGCGCGAGGAACTCATCGTGCGTCATATGCGTGTGGTTCGCTACATTGCCGGACGTATGGCCATTCACGTACCCTCGAGCGTGGATATCGACGACCTCATCGGCTGGGGGGCTCTCGGGCTCCTCGATGCCATCGAAAAATTCGACCACACCCAGAACATCAAATTTTCGACCTACGCCTCGATCCGGGTGCGCGGGGCCATCATCGACCAAATCCGGTCGTTGGACTGGGCACCGCGCTCGCTGCGGGTGATGGCGCGCAAGATCGGCGCCTCCAGAGAACGCCTGCGCCACGCCCACGGCCGCGAGCCGTCAACCGAATCGATCGCTACGGACCTGGGTATCGAAGCGGATCAGGTCGACGATGTTCAGATGCAACTCCAGACGGCCCATATACTTTCGCTGGATGACTACCTGCCGGCCGAGGAAGGGTCGGAGACCCGCAAGGTCGACGTGACCTCGGACGCCGAGATGCCGACGCCGGAATCGGTGGCGCTTGTTCGTGAACGCCAGGAACTTCTGGTCGATGCGATTCTTGCACTCCCCGAGCAAATGCAAAAAGTGTTAAACTTATATTATTATGAGGAGTTGACGTTAAAAGAGATAGGGGCGGTGCTCGAGGTGTCCGAGTCACGAGTCTGCCAGGTACACAGCGCCGCCATAAAGCGGCTCCGCAAGATTGTACGGCAGCGGGAGGTCGAGAATGCCTCAACCAGTCGATCTACAGACGGAGATGGGCCGGATCGCCGCGGCTGAGCGGATTCAGCAGATCACCGATCGCCTTTCGCTTGCCGCCCAGCACCGTGCTGCCGAAGCGGCAGAGGAAGAACGGCTGCGCGAGGAAACGCAGGTGCGGCAGAGTAACGAATCCGAACACCGCGAAATCGAGCGCGATGGGCGACGACGAAATCCCTACGCCGGACGCCGGCGGCGTGATTCGAACCACCAAGAGGACGAGGGGGAAGGGTCAACCTACACTCCCCGGGAAGAACGCGAGGCCTCCGGCGAAGGCGGCAAACATTTTGATGTGACCATCTAAGCGAATCTGGCCGCGCCAGTCGCTCTGTTTTCTCGCGCGGCCATGCACGGGCTGTTTGGGGCAGGAGTGGTCTTTACTTGGCAGGGCGCACAGAAAATGCTTGAATTTCTTTCTCTAGTCGTCAGCGCGTCGTACGGAGCAGCCGTGCTGCTTGCGTTCCTCGCATCTGTGCTCGTCGTCGTCATCATTGTGGCCTATGTCTTGCGGCTGCGCGAACGCCGGCCCCGCGTCTCCCCCGCGCGCGATCCCAAAGATGACATCACCCACACGCGGATCATGTTTCAAACCATGCGCGATATCCTCGAACAGCAAAAGGATGTCGCGCGCCAGCTCAACGTCAGCCTCGACAAGAAGGTCCAGTACATCAAGCGGATCGTGGATACCGCCATTGCGGACCTTCAGCAAATGCGCGAGACCGCTCGTAAACTTGCCGTCGAGCTGACCGAGACCAAGGCTGAACTAGCCGAACTCAAAGCGCAAAAGGCTCAAACGGCTCCTTCTGATGCTCCAATCGCAACAGGGGAAGACGATGCGGCATCCGTTTCGGCGCCGACGGAGGAACCAGCCGGAACTCCTCATGAGCCAGCGCATCTCGAGGCCCTTGAACGGCCCGTCCTCGAGGAACCACCCGATACCGAAATCCATTATTGGGCGGGGCTGGATTTTGGCGAGACGCT
>SLSB01000282.1 GCA_007130675.1 Candidatus Hydrogenedentota bacterium
ATACGTGCAGTTGATGAACGTGCCGTCGGGCAGGGCCTGATGGGCGTAATCCAGCAGCTCGCGCGTGGCGACCACGGCATCCATGATGTTGCCGTCGGCCTCGAATCCGAGCGCGGCGCGTGCGGCCACGGCCTCCGGTGACGGGTTGACGATGAAATCGCCCATTTCGTAGTTGACTCCGGCGATCTTGAACGTATCGAGCATCCACTCGAGACCGTCGCGCCACCATGTGCGGTTGGCCTCGAGCGCGGGATCAAGCACGGGCGTCACCTCCCGGCCGCCGCGTTCCTCGAAGGCTTTCGATACGCGCCCGGGGTGTTCGCGCAGGTAGGTGTCGAGGTTAAAGGGATGGTCGCCATCGTAATAATAGCCGCCATACGAGCACAGGCCCACCCCCGGCAGGATGCCCACGCCGCGGTCCGAGGCATACTCGCACAGTTCAGCCGCCGCCTCGACGCCGCCGTGGGCGTCGCGCAGAAATCCCCACACGGTGATGCTGTGCACGCCAATGCGGGCGCAGTAATCCACCAGCCGCTTGAACCCCACCAGAAACGACTCGGGCCGTTTCGGATACGCGAATTTCTGGTCGGAGGCCGCCATGCGCAAGGCGATGGACTCCGGCTCGTCGTCCCAGGTCATGCGCGCGTCCCAGCACCAGAGATGAACATCCATGGTGTGGGTCTCGGGCGAACCCTCGGCGCGCGCGGCCCGTTGCGACGCCATCGTCAACGCTGCGGCAGCAGCCCCGGCTGTTGCCGCAAGAAAACCCCTGCGTTTCATGTCGGTCGCTCCCTGCAATGCTCGGTTGGTTATCCAAATGCCCAGTGGACGTCACACCACCGCCGCTGCACTGTATCGAAAGACCCCCGGCCCGTCAAACCCGCACAGGTCGCGCACGGCAACGAGGCGTCCCGCTGCATTGGGCTTTGCACGGGTGGATGGTGGCGTCTTGTGAGCGGGCGGAAGCGCCGGGGCGTTTCGTGGTACCATGGCGCTTCCGCCCGGCTTACACGGAGCGGTATCAGCAACTGCGGATGCCCAGCCATGAGTGATGATTACCGTTATGTATTCGGCCCGGTCGTATCCCGGCGCATTGGACGCAGTCTCGGCGTGGACGTGTTGCCGCCGAAGACGTGCACCTATGACTGCATCTATTGCCAGCTTGGGCGCACCACCCGCCAGAACGCCGAGCGCGGCGAGTTCGTGCCGCTCGAGGATGTTGTTGCCGAGGTGCGGCGGAAACTTGCCGAGGAACACGCGGTCGACTACATCACCCTGGTGGGGTCGGGCGAGCCCACGCTGTACAGCCGCCTGGGCGATTTCATCGCGCAGGTGAAGGCCATGACCGATGTGCCGGTGGCGGTTATCACGAACGGGTCGCTCTTATGGCGGCCCGAGGTGCGCGCGGAGCTTTTGCAGGCAGACCTTGTGATCCCGTCGCTCGACGCCGCGGACGCGGAGATGTTCCAGGAAGTCAACCGGCCTGACGATGCGATCCTGTTCGACCGGATGATCGCAGGGCTTGTCGCGTTTCGCAGCGAGTTCGGCGGGCAGCTCTGGCTCGAGGTGCTTCTGTTGGCTGGCATTACCGACGACCAAGTGGCGCAAATCAAGACGCTGGCCGACCGCATTGGGCCCGACCGCATCCAGCTCAATACCGCGGTGCGGCCGCCGGCATTCTCGACGGCGCGGCCGTTGAGCGCGGCCGAGTTGGAACGTTATGCGGCCATGCTGGGCCCGCACGCTGAGATTGTGGCCGATGTCGCGCCTGCTGACGATGCCGCGACTCGAACCGCGCTTCCTGAAGAGGTGCTGAACATGCTCCGCCGGCACCCGGCATCGGTCTGTGAGACGGCGATAAATCTGTCGATAACCGAGCAGAATGCCCGCGAGTGCATCGAGACCTTGTTGGATTCTGGCGCGATCGAGGAGCATCGGCTCGAGAAAGGGACGTATTACCGGGCGCGCAACGGCTGAGCTGTCTCTCGAGGGCTGACCGGCGCGCGGGCGTTCGCGAACAAGGACCGCATATGGAGCACGAAAAGGCTAGAGTTCAGTTTCAGCCCTATGGCAGGACCGTTCGGGTGCCCGCGGGTACGACGGTGCGCGAAGCCGCGTCGCTCGCGGGGATTCCCCTCGAGTACCCCTGCGGCGGGCAGGGCACCTGCGGCAAGTGCCGCGTGAAAGTCTCGGACTCGAACGGAAAACCGGGACCCGCCGAAGCGGCAGCCCTTTCGGAAGCCGACCTGCGGGCGGGATTCCGCCTCGCATGTCAGTCACGCCTCAGCAACAACACCATTATCGAGATTCCCGAATCCGCGCTGCCACTGGGCAAGAACCAGATACTTGCGGGCCGATCTGCCGCCGCCACAGCGGCGCCCGACCCGCCCATACGCGCCGCATTCGTCGAGATGGCGCAGCCCACCATGACCGACGACCGCTCCGACGCCGAGCGCCTGCTCGATGCGGTCCAAGCGGAGTCCATCGCGACCGCTCTGTTGTTCGAATTGCCTTCCGTATTGCGCGACAGCGGGTTTCGCGGCACGGCGGTAGTGGCATCGGGCTGTGTGGTTGATTTCGTGGGCGGTTCCTCGGAAACCGCGTGCCTGGCGGCGGCATTTGACATCGGAACCACGACACTGGTGGGCGAACTGCTCGATGTGCGCACGGGTGCGGTGCGCGCGTTCGCATCGCGCATGAACCCGCAAATCACCTATGGGGACGACGTCTTGTCCCGGATAAGCCATGCGGCGCGCGGCCCCGAGGCGCTGCGCGAGATTCACAGCACGGTTCTTGCCGCGATCAACGAGATGCTTGCCGAAATGGCCGCACAAGCAGAGATCGAGACCTCGAGCATCTACGAGGTTGCGGTCTCCGGCAACACAACCATGGAGCATCTTTTCGCGGGGTTGAATCCCTCTGCGCTTGGCATGGTGCCTTTCGTGCCCGTGTCGCGGCGGGGGCTTACCCTCGAACCTTCGCGTGTGGGAATCGCGATCAACCCGCGCGGCTGCGTGTATGTGCTGCCGGTTATCGGGGGATTCGTCGGGGGCGATACCGTAGCGGGCATCGCGGTGACGGGCCTCGAGGAAGCCGACCGCCCTTGTCTGCTCATCGATATCGGCACCAATGGGGAGCTTGCCTTGGTTCACCACGGCAAGCTCACCGCTACGTCGTGCGCGGCGGGTCCGGCGTTCGAGGGCGCGCGGATTTCGTGCGGGATGCGTGCGGCCGCAGGCGCGGTCGAGGGCATCGTGCTGAAAGACGACGTCGAACTCACCACGATCGGCGGCGATGCGCCGGTGGGCTTATGCGGTTCGGGACTCATTGATTTGGCCGCCGAATTGCTGCGCACGGGCATGTTGCTCAGCCAGGGACTGTTCGCCACGCCGGATACGCTGCCCGAGACGCTCTCTCCCGCCCTGCGCAGCCGCTTGATCGACCACGACGGCGCACTGGCCTTTGTATTCGCGCACGCTGACGAAACCCAGTCGGGCCATCCGCTGGTGCTGACTCAGCGCGACGTGCGCGAATTGCAGTTGGCCACCGGGGCCATCCGTTCGGGCATCGCACTACTGCTCAAACGTGCCGGTCTCGCGGCGAATCAGTTGCATCGCGTCTACGTCGCCGGGGGATTTGGCAACTATGTGCGCCTGTCCAATGCGCAACGCATCGGTTTGCTCCCTGGGGATCTTGGCGAGGACCAGTTCCGCTTTGCGGGCAATACGTCGCTCGAGGGGGCGCGCGCCTCGGCCCTGTCGCTGGGCGCCCGGGCCCGCGCCGAGGCCATTTCGCGCGCCACCCGGCACTTCGACCTGTCAAGCGATCCCGAGTTCCAGACCGAGTTTGCCATGGCCATGTTCTTCCCGGAGGCCACGGACGAAGACGCATCGTGAGACGGAGTGCGTCCTGATGATCGCGATCCACGTGACGGGGCGTCGCGCCGCCCGAACGTTGGCCACGGGCGCCAATATGTGCGATCATTAGGTTCAACGCGGTCCGGTGATTTGTGACCGGAGGGGCGCGAAGGACCAAATCGATGGATGTTCAGTTCAAGGCGTTGATGGATAGTGCCAACGACGCCATCGTTGTTGCCGACGCGGCCACCGGCACGGTGGTTGACTGTAATGCTTCGGCCCTGCGCCTGCTGGGGGTAACGCACGAACAGTTTGTGGGCGCGAACCATACGATGATGCTTCCCCCCGAGATGCACCCGAAATATGTCGAGATTTTCGAGCAGCTCGCCGACGGCCAACCCATCGCGCCCCTCGAGGTCCAGCTTCTACACAGCAACGGCGGCATCGTCTGGGTGGAAGCGTCTGGAAACGCCTGCAGCGTTGACGGCCGCCGTCTAGTCCTCGGAGTTTTCCGCGACATTACCGAGCGGCGACGCGCTCGAGACGAATTGCGGCGTTTGAACCGGACACTCCTGGCAATCAGTGCATGTGATGAAGCCATCATGGAGGCCAGCGATGAAGCTGCGCTAAAGGAACGTGTGACCGAGTTGCTGGTGCAATCAGGCGTGTGCTGCGTCTCGGTTTTAATGTGTTTTGACGGCGCTGCCCCTGCGATTGTGGCGCAAACCGGCCGCGACGGCTTGGCTGTTCGGCAATCCGACTTGCCCGCACTGAAAAGCCTCTTCGGTTGGACGGACACCAATGCCGGCCGCGCCATTTCGGTAGATGTGCGCCATGGCGGCAGTGCGGCACAAACTGCGTGCCTTTCCTGGACAAGTGCCGACGATGCGGCGGCGTGGTCTCTGGTGTCGCTGCCCTTGAATTGCGAGAGCGGCAGCCAGGGAGCACTTCTGTTGATTTTGTCCGGGCAACAGATATTCGATGAGCATGAACTCGCGATGCTGGACCGACTGGTGGACCATCTTTGTAACGGGTTGGATACCATTCGCGCCAAGGTCGAGCGTGAAAAGGCCCTCGAGACCGTCGAATACCGTCTCGCGTTCGAAGCCATTCTGACATCGGCCATTCAAGGCTTCTTCCGTTTGGGCGGCCACGATGTGGATGCACTAATCCAGGAAGTGTGGCGTAAGATCGGGGCTTTTCTCGGGCTTGACCACAGTGTTTGCGTGTTGTTTGAAACGGGCGGCTTTTCGGAACGGTGTTTCGACTGGCAGGCCCCGGGCCAGCAAGAGGACTGCGCATCGTTATTGGAGAATGTGTCTCGCTTGGCCAG
>SLSB01000334.1 GCA_007130675.1 Candidatus Hydrogenedentota bacterium
ACGCGGTAACTGTGCCCGTGCATGGTACGGCATTTGTGCGTTTCGGGCAATTGGGCGAGGTATTGCGCGGCCTCGAAAGTAAGCCGCAGCGCCGCGGGCAGCCCTTCTTCGCGCCGCGGCGGTACGAGCACCGGGTCGAACCGGCATGCGCCCACAATGGCCACCCGCACATCTTTGAGGCACGGCAGCGCGGGCTTCAGCATGCGCAGAATCCAGTCGCGAAGCCCCGAAACCGTGGGTTCCTCGAGCCCTTCGATGTCGTTGAGCACGGCATGATCGATCTGCTCGTAAATCGGTTTGAATGCCGCCGCCATATCGCCGTAATCCAGCAGCCAGCCGATGTCCGGCTGTATTTCACCCTCGGCCACCAGCGTAATCTCGTAGCTGTGGCCATGCAGCCGCCGGGCCTTGTCGCCGCCCGCCGGGTTGCGGTGTGCCGCCTCCGCGTAGAAGGTCTTGGTCAATTCGACGTGCACTCAGACTCCTTTCTGCTCCGGTCCCCAGATAAACTTGTGCAGTTGCAGTTGCAGCCGCACATCCAGCCCATCCTCGAGAATCCATGACGCCAGGTCCCGCGGCTCGACCGACCCGAACACCGGCGCGAACAACACCGCGTGGCAGCGGTCTACGAGCGCATGCTTCCGCGCAACCTCTCGGCTCCATTCGTAATCGGCGCGGCCGGCGATGACAAACTTGACCTCATCGCGCGGCCCGAGCGCCTCGATGTTCGACCAGTCGTTCTTGCCGCATTCGCCGCTGCCCGGACATTTCAGGTCCATGATCTTGATGACGCCCGCGGGCAGCGCGGCAATCGGCAGCGCGCCGCTGGTTTCACACAACACCGTGTAGCCGCCCTCGAGCAGCGCCTGCGCCAGCACTGGGCATCCCTTCTGGAGCAACGGTTCGCCGCCCGTGATTTCGACAAGCCCGCATCCCAGGCCTCCGCATTCCTCGAGCACTTCGGCAACCGTCATTTCGGCCCCGCCGTGAAACGCGTATTCCGTGTCGCACCACCCACAGCGCAGATTACAGCCCGTCAAACGGACAAACGTGCACGGTTTCCCGGCCCAGGTCGATTCGCCCTGGATGCTCCGGAAGATTTCCGTCACCACCACGGTGGTTTCTAACACACCTTCGGCCATTCCGCCCGACCTTTCCCGCTGCGTGATGGCAACAACGCCCGCGCCATGTGCAGCCCTGTTCAACCGGCATAAAGCCCACGCCCAAGCCATTATTCCCGCAGCAATTAGCGGTTTCCGCCGCATTCGCGTATTATACGTGTACGGCACAGTGGTAATCACGTTCCAAAACGCAGCGGGCCTCATTTTTTCGGGAGACGAATGCGCGGGAAAGAGCAGGATACCCGGCGGCCATTTGGCCGTGTGTTATCGGGGCAGGTCCCGGCCGTTCTTTGGGCGGCTGCAGGGGGTCTGACGATCGTCTACTGGCGGCTGTCAGCGGCTCTTGTGCAGCCGTTTTGGTGCGGCATGACCGGCGAGCACGCGCTCGGCGCAGTGCTGGCGTGGTGCATCTATGCCATCACGGTCTTTGCTTTGATGCAGGCGGCTCTCCTGCCCGCAATGATGGTGTTTCGGGGCCGTGCGTGGCGGCTTTCGCTGACGCCGGTGGCGGCGTCTCTAGCGCTGGTGGCGCTGCGCGCATTAATCGGCGCGTATACGCAGCCGGATTTTCCCGCCTCGCCTTGGCTTGGGGTGGCGGGCTTTGCGGCCGCGGCCGCATTCTTCGCGCTGCTCGGGGTCCTGCGCCTTATCCCCGCATGGTTGTCCGCGCTGCTGTTATTCGGGGCGGTGCTGTCCGGCATGTTCGCGCTAGAAGTCTTCGGGCGCTTCTTTGTATTGGCGCAAGACCATGTGGCGTTTGCGCGCACCGCTGGCCTCGCCTGGATCGCAATCGTGCTTCTCGCGGGCACCGTGATGCTGTTTGGCGGGAGGGCTCCGGCTCGCAGGCAAGCGTTCCGGCTGGCCGCGTTGACCGCCGTCGCGTGTGTCACGCCATGGGCAGTGGTCGAGCTTCCTGCCGTGCTGCGCCCCCCGCGCGACGCCGTGCATCCGAATATCGTCCTTATCACACCCGATGCGATGCGCGCCGATTACCTTTCGGCCTATGGCGGCCACGTCGAAACGCCGACATTTGACAGCCTGGCCGGGCGGGGGGTGCGCTTCGACCGCGCATACGCCACATCACCCCACACCGGCCCGTCGCTGTTCTCCCTGATGTATGCCTCGTATCCGCCCCCCGCCGAGCCGGACGAGCCGATGCCTGAGTATTTCCTGCGCCTGAGCAACCTGCTTGCGGACCCCTCACTGCCCACCTTTGCCGAATACCTGGCCGACGCGGGCTATGTCACCGCTGTCTTAAATGGGAATGACGTGCTGACGGACTGGTCGCGGCGCGGGGAGTTTCTGCGCGGCCTCGATGTGTCCGTCGAGCTCCCACTTCCCCCGGCCGAACATTCCCCGTGGCTTGAACACTTTGCCTTTCTGCGGTCGATACTCGAGCCGTTCTTCCCCGAGGTGTCTCGTGCATGGCCGCTCGATTCGACCCGCCGGCTCACGGTGTATGCCCGCTCATTCATCCGGCTGAACCATCGCAGACCGTTCTTCCTGTGGGTGCATTTTATGGACCCTCACACGCCCTATAGTCCCCCGAGAGCGTTCCGCACAGGCGAAGAGACCCTCGATTTCTGGCCACCGACGGCTGACGAGTCCATTGACTGGGACCCCGACCCGTATGCCGACGAGTTTCTGCAAAAAGACAGGGAAGCCCGCGCCGAACAGGCCCGACTGTTGTACGAAGGCGAGATTCGATATGTGGACCACGCGACCGGCAGGATTCTCGCCATGCTCGAGCGGCTCGGGTTGGACGGCAAGACGTATGTCTGCATCAGTTCGGATCACGGCGAGGAATTTCTTGACCACGGCAGTATGCTGCACGGACAAACATTCTACGACGAGGTCATCCGGGTGCCCCTGATTTTTGCCGGGCCGTCTGTCGAGCACCGCCAGGTCGATTCCGTCGTCTCGCTCATCGATGTAATGCCCACCCTGTTCCGATTGGCCCGGGTGCCCCCCGCCCCCGAATGGGAGGGCGAAGATCTGTCACCCGTCCTGCGAGATCCTTCCCACGCGCTCGAAAAAGACCGCGCCCGCTATGCCTGGGTCAACAGCCTCGCCTTGGGTGACCATCCCGCGCCCGCCGCGCGCATGATCGTCGAGAACGGCTACAAGCTCATCGAAGAAATAGAATCGGGCAACGTCATACTCTTCGATCTCGATGAAGACCCCCGCGAAACCACAGATCTGAGCGGTGAATTGCCGGACCTCGCCGACCGCCTCGCGCGCAGGCTTCGCGAGGCCGCCGAGCGCGCTGCCGAACGATGGGCCGCATTCGCTGCGGCCGCCCCCGATACCGACGCCTCGGCCATCGAGGAAAGGCTCGAAGCCCTCGGGTATCTCTGAGCCACGCGCAACCCGTCCGCATGGTCCGGTTCTGCGGCGAATTCTTCCAAGGGGCGCGTTTGCGGCATACCAATGTGTTTGGTACAGTGCATGAGCTTTGTTGCGGCCGGGCATTCTCGTTCAATGTTCACGCGAGTGCCCCGGCTGCACGGTTTGAAATGACAGGAAAGGATGTGTTTCATGCGAGGCTTGGTGTGTTGCGTCTTGGGATTGGTGTTGGGCGTCTGGTCAGCCGGCGCGCACGAGTTGGATGGCCGCCGGATCCAGGTGACGGCCGGGGACCATGTCAGCCGTTGGGCGCCCCTTTCGCTGCCGTACGGCGGCCCTGCACTGACGGACGGGCAATGCGCGGTCGTTGTCCACCCTGCGACGGGCAAGGATTTTCCCGCCACGGTGCGCGAGGGCGAGTTCGTGTTTGTGCCCGAAGGGGTCATGCCCAATACCGAGCACACCTACGTGGTCGAGGTCAGGCCTTGCGAGGGTCCGCCAGCCGTCGAGGTGACAAGACAGGACGGTGTCAACGCCATGGATGTGGCCGTGCGCGGCAAACCGCTCACCACATACGTCTACGACAGCGAAGAACACAAACCCTACCTCTGGCCGGTGCTGTCCGAGGGTGGGGTGCCCGTCACGCGCGATTACCCCATGGGCGAAGTGATGACAACAACGGACCACCCGCACCAGAGATCAATTTACACGGCCTACGGCGATATCAACGGCGTGAATTTATGGGGCGAACGCGCGAATGCCGGCTACCAGCACGCCGACAACGTCACCGGCGGCTCGGGCGGGGCCTACGGCTGGATCACCGCCAGCAATACCTGGCTCGATAGAGACCGCCAGCCGGTTATCTCGGAGACGCGCGAGTTTCGTTTCTACAATACCCCGGAAAACATGCGCATGTTCGACGTGACCGTGCGATTCACCGCCGGCTACGGCGATGTCACGTTCAACGATACGAAGGAGGGCGGCATCATTGCAGTGCGGGTGCGCGACGACATGACCGAAACGAGCGGCTCGGGCATCATCACCAATGCCGAGGGGCGTACCGGCATGGACGCGACCTGGGGCATACCCTCGGCCTGGTGCAGTTACTCGGGGCCGCTCGGCGATGCGGGCGTGCGCGGCATCGCGGTCTTTGATCACCCGTCGAACCTGCGCCACCCGACCTGCTGGCACGTGCGCGATTATGGGCTCATGGCCGCGAACTGTTTCGGGCTCAGCCACTTTACCGAAGGCGAAGAAAACGGCGATTACGAACTGAAAAACGGCGAATCGCTGACCTTTGCCTACCGCGTCTACATCCATTCGGGAACGGTCGAGCAGGCCGGGGTCGCCGAGCGCTACGCCGATTACGCAACGCCGCCGCAGGCAACATGGGCCGGCGCGGAATAAGGCCTCCGTAACGGCTCAACATCCTCCTACCGACGTGCAGGGACCACGGTAATCCGCGTGGTCCTTTTGTGTTGTATACGAATAAATCGGATTGTGCAACCACAAAATATAGGTTGGACTTCAACCGGAAGCAGGGAGGCCCGTTTCGATATAATGGCGAGCAAACGCAATCGGTTGTATGCAAAATGCGGAATTGGCGCATTTTATGGGGTGCATAAGGCTGGCTTATGGGGCAAATTTTTTTCATAAAGGGGGTTGACAACCACAATATGTTGTGCTAAATTGACCTTGGTGTCTGGAGCTTGCATAAGC
>SLSB01000141.1 GCA_007130675.1 Candidatus Hydrogenedentota bacterium
GGGTTTGCGGATGTCGATGGCGATGATGCGGTTCTTCGGCGCCTCGTAATTGGTGCGGAAGTAGAACACCGGGCCGTCGTTGCCGACGAAGCTGAATCGGTATTCGAATTCCTCGATCAAGTCCACGGGCATGGCATAGGGGTCCATAAGATCGCGGTACATCACCCGGTTGCGGGGCTCCGCACCGCGCCACACATAAATGAGCAGATACCGGCCGTCTTCGGTGACATGCGGACCGTAGCCCCACTCCGGTTGGTCCGGACGGTGGTATACGAGAACGTCTTCGGACTGCGACGTGCCCACGCGGTGGTAATAGAGTTTCTGGTCTAGCGCGACAACTTGGTGTTTCTCACCCTCGTCGGGTTCATCAAAGCGCGAATAGAAGAAACCGCGACCGTCCTTGGTCCACGAAACCCCGCTGAATCGCACCCATTGGATGGCGTCTTCGAGGGTTCTGCGCGACTCGATGTCCATGACGTACCAGGTGCGCCAATCGGACCCGGCCTCGCTCTTTGCATACGCCACGTAACGGCCGTCATCGCTGAACGACAGGCCCGCGAGCGCGGTCGTGCCGTCCTCCGACCACGTGTTCGGGTCCATAAGGATCTCGGGTTCAGCGTCCAGCGCCTCCATGACATAGATGACCCCGTGGTCCTGAAGACCGTCGTTTTTTGAGTAATAGTAGCGGCCACCCGCTTTAAACGGCGAGGAATACCGTTCAAAATCCCAGAGATTGGTGAGGCGCTCACGCAGCAGCTCGCGCTCGGGAATGGACTCGAGATATTCGAAAGTGACCTCGTTTTGCGCGGCGACCCATGCGGCGACCTCTTCGGATTCACGCACGTCGGCCTCAAGCCAGCGGTAGGGATCGGCCACCTCGACGCCGTGGTACACATCCACCTGGTCAACGCGTCGAGTTTCCGGGTAGTCGATGGACGCAGGATTGTCGTTGGCGGAGAACACGGCGCCTCCCATGGCCAGCACGGCGCAGAACGTCATTGGATTCATGAGGTATGCCTTTCGAGAGTCGCAGTCCAGCTTTTCAGCCGAATCATAACAGGTTACACGGAGAACCCCAAGCAGAGTGCAGGCGACCCATTTCTCAGGCGCGTGCGCACGTCCGTTTCGCGGGAATGCATCACGCAAACTCGACCAGCATGATGACCTGATCGTCGCTGGGGCGGCGGCCCGCCTCGTGTGCACGCAACATGCCGACCACCTCGGCGATGGCCCGCGAAGAACTCCCCTCGAGATGGCTGATGGCATCGCACAGACGTTGCGCGCCAAACGCCTCCCCCTGGGGGGACAAGGTCTCGACAACGCCGTCGGTATACAGCCACAGCGCGGCGCCGGCGGGAATTGCAATGCTGCGTTCGGAATAGGACCACCCATCAAGCACGCTCAGGGGGACATCGCCGGTGGTCTCAAGTTCGGTCACCGCGCCGCCGGACGTTCGCAGCAACGGCGGATTCTGCCCGGCATTCGAATAGGTCAGTGTGCGTGATTCGAGGTCAACGAAACCAATGAATGCCGTTACAAAAGACTGGCCGACCGTGCGTTCTCTGAGATGGTCGTTGAGATACCCGAGTATCTGCGCGGGGGGAGCCGACTCGGCGCACCGTGTCCGCAGCAACGTCGACAGCATGGCCACTACCACGGCGGCCGAAGGACCGTGGCCCGAGGCATCCGCGACAAGCACCAGCCAATGGGGGTGATCTTTGAGCGGGGCGCCCGGGGGCCTGCCCACGGGAAGGACATCGTAGTAATCCCCGCCCGCACGGTCAAAGGTGGATGAAAAAGCACGCACGCGCATTCCGCGAACGGCGGGCAGCGTCTCTGGCAGGAGCGTGCGCTGGATGTTTGCGATTTCGTCGATCTCGCGTTGAATCCATGCCGCGGACTCGATGCGGCGGATCTGGTTCCACGCGCCGGTCATCAGCAATTGCAATTGGCTGATGTCGGCATCTTCATAGTCCGACGTCTTGTTGGCGACGGCGGCCACGGCCACGACCCGGTCTCCCTCGAGAATGGGGACCGCCAGGAAACGCTCGAGTACATAGCGACAGTCGGGCGGCAGCATCTCGTGTCTCAACGCCGTAGGTTTGCGCAAGCGCCGTACGGTTTCCCAAAACGCCGGGTCAGCCAAAACCCGAGCGAGATGCTCAGGGGGGCTCTCTTCGGCCTCGTCATCGTCGGAAACCCAGTGCTCGGCCTGGAAAGCGCCCGTTGCGGGATCAAACACGCCGATCACCCCGAAGGCGCTTCGGGTCAGCTCGACGGCCTTGCGCAACATGGCAGCCGTCATGACCCGCGGCGAGGCGTCCGTCATGTCCTGCAATTCAAGCAAGGCCTCGAGCCGGCGGTTTTGCAGCATGACCGCATCTTCGGCGCGCGCCCGCTGGAAGGCCGCCACGAGAATACCTGCCACGACTTTCAGCAGACGGATATCGTCTTCCGCCCACGACACGGTGCGGCCCAGCGCGCTGAACCCCAGGAGTCCCAAGATTTCGCCGCGCCAGAACATGGGCACGTCCAGAAGACTGTGCACGCCCAGACCACGCAGAAATGCTTGTTCGGGCGCGGCTTCTTCGGGCAACGCCTCGATGTCGGAGATGTTCACCACCCCCTCGGACGCCAGCACGCCCGCATACCACGGATAAGCGTCGGCGGCCATCCCGATATTCTGCACCTGAAACGAGGGGATGCCTTCCGCATACCACTCATGGGTCATATCAGCGGTCAAACGGTCCTCCCGGATGAAATAGATGTATGCACGGTCCGCGCCTACAAACTGGGCCACGCTACCCAGAACCTCGCGCACGGCCTCATCAAGCTCTCCCGGCGCAACACTCAAGAACCGCGAGGAAACGGATGCGACCAATTCTTCCATCTGTACCCGGCGAACCAAGGCCTGCTCGGCGCGACGCCTGCGCGAGATGTCGTTACCGATGGAAAGAATCTCGGTCAGGTTGCCGTCGTCATCAAAAATGGGGCGGTTGCTCCAGGACATCCACACCCGCTCACCGCTTTCTCGGATGTTTTCGTTTTCCTGGGTGATGTATTTCTCGGGATGGCGCAACACATCGGCCACCATGGCGCGCAAATCCGTGCCTGAGGCATCGGTTTCCGGCACGATGGTCTCGGTGACAAGCCGGCCCGCGAGTTCCTCCCACGTCCACCCGAAAAACTGCTGGCCGTATTCGTTCATGAACGTGATCCGGCCTTCGGGGTCCCATCTGAGGACGACGCTGTTCACGCCCTGCACAAGCTGTCTGTAGCGGGCGCGGCTTTCGCGCAGGGCCTGCTCAGCCCGCCGGATCTCAGTGATATCGTGCGCGAACATGGCCAGCCGCTCGACGTGGCCCTCGGCGTTGGCGACCGGGTAAAGCGTTACATCGAAATACGTATCGCCGCGTTGATCTTCGAAACGCACCGGCTGGCCGGTGTCGAACGCCTCGTGGATTTTCGCCATGCGCGATTCGGCCAGGGAAGCGGGGAAGAGGTCGCGGAAATTCGCGCCGATGACTTCGTCGCGGCTCATGCCAAGCCTGCGCGCTCCGGTATCGTTGACGGCCAGAACCGTCGCGTCGCGGCTGACGAGAAACGCCGAGTCCATCGTGGCGTTCATGAGCGCGCGCGAGGTTTCCTCACTGTGGCGCAAGGCTTCGCGCGACGCCTCGAGGGCCTCGAGCATCCCGTTGACCGAGCCGGCCAGGCTCGTGAGTTCGTCGCTGCCGCGCAAGACCACCCGCCGCCGCGCATCACCCGATTCGGCGATGCCGCCAACCTCGCTCTCGAGCGACGCCACCCGAGATAAAACCGACTGCCGGATCAACAGCATGACCATCGCGCCAAACACCAAACCCGCAATGAGCACCGACAAGAACAGCGTGCGGCCGGTGATAACCTTGGCATCATGCACTCTGAGTGGCAATTCGGCGCGCAGCGTCAGAGCCGGCGCCCCCCTCACATCATCGAGGCGAGCATAAGTAACCGCCCGAAAATCGTCGATAGGTTCGGCGAAAACGCCTGTACCGTCGGCAAGTTCCGTACGGATTCTGGCGGGGGTTGCGTCCCAGTCCAATGCCGTTACTTGGCGTTCGAGAAATGCGCCGCTGCGTGCGGCTAAACTCTCGTCGGCGTAACGGCCCATAATGACCGTTCCGCGGATAGGGCCGGCAAAGTCGCTCGATACGATCGGGCGCGAGGCTATCAGCATCGGGTTTTCCGGCAAGGCAAGCAACCCGGCAAGAACGGACTGCGGCACTTCGTGTGTGCGAAGTTGGCGCACAGACTCGAGGGCTCTCAGGAATCCTTCGGAAATGGGTTGCTCGCGGCGTTCGAGCAGGTCGTACCCGCGCGCAAACACAATATTCCCTTCAGAATCCAGCACCACCAGCACATTGAGCCCGAGCGAGTCGAATACGCTGTCGGGGAAATTCGAGTGTTCGAAGGCCGGATCCGGGTCGTCCGCGTAGGCCGCCATGTCATCCCACGCGGAAATCTGTTGCAGGTTGAGGTCCATTTGTTCGAGGCGGGTGAGGTAGGCGCGGCGGATCAGCTCGGTTTCGTGCAGGGCGCGGGTCATCTCGTAGGCGTCAAAACCGCGGAGAAGCACAATCCGAGCCACGAGGAACATGGCTGCAAAAAGGCATACCAGCGTAACCCCGATGATAAGAAGCGTTTTTCGTTGCAGTGTCATGTGAAATGTGTGCCTGCCAGCGTCATTCTAGCTGCGAATACCCGTAGTATCGCATAAACAGCATGCCGAGGCGGTAATGAGTTCTTATGAACGCATTATCCCCCGCCCCGCGGGCCCCTACCCGTCCAACCCGCACATGCGCTGCCAGGCCCGCATGGACCGGCTCAGATTCTCGCGGACGTCGCCGCCGATGCCATAGGCCTGAAGACCGATCGGGCCCTGATACCCGATGTCTTGTAGAATATCGAGCACTTGGCTCACATCGACCGACCCCCGGTCGAGCGTTTGAATCAGCGCGTTCCAATCGTCTCCGGGGTCCGCCCCGTTGATCGTGACCGCGAACAAATGCGGCGCGGCGGCCTCGAGCCGCTGGTCGAGATTCTCGCCATCAACTTTGAGCCAGTGGCAGAGGTTGAAGGTCACGCCGACATTCGGGCGCTGCACCCTTTGGGCGACGCGCACCGCGTCTTCGA
>SLSB01000254.1 GCA_007130675.1 Candidatus Hydrogenedentota bacterium
AACGCCTTGCCGACGCCTCCGGGTCCCCAGAACAACATGGCGTTGGGAATGCGTCCGCGCTCGAGGATCTGGCGCATCAACCGAACGGCCACTTCCTGATCTTGAATATCGGAAAAACTCACGGCTGCCCCACTATCGCACGCACCAGTTCATACACCACCTCGGCCACGGCCTCGGGCGGCTGCGCGGCGTCCACTACTTTCACCCGCTCGGGTTCGGCCTCGGCGATACGCAGGAATTCGGCGCGCACGCGCTCGTGAAACTCGACGGGTTCGCACTCGATGCGGTCCCGGTGGCCCACAGCGGCCGCGCGCTCGAGGCCCATGGCGACGGGCACATCGAAGACAATGGTCAGGTCGGGCCACACCCCGCCCGTGGCCACGCGATGAAGGTTGAGCACCGTATCGCGCGGCAGCACGCGGCCCGCCCCTTGATACGCGGTGGTGCTGTCGGCGAACCGGTCGCATAAGACGATCGTTCCCGCCTCGAGTGCCGGCTGGATGCGTTCGGCGACGTGCTGTGCCCGCGCGGCTTCGTACAGCAAGAGTTCGGCCACCGGGCACAGGGCCGTGTTTGCGGGATCGAGCAGGATGCCTCGAATGGTCTCGGCAATGGGGGTTCCCCCGGGCTCACGTGTGCGCAACACGCGGCGCCCCTCGGCTTCGAGGCGTTGGCCTAGCAGGGTCATCTGCGTCGTTTTGCCGCAGCCTTCCACGCCCTCGAGGGTAATGAATACCCCGTTCATGACTCTCCCAGTGCTTTGCCCCGGGCCTCCTGCGCATCGGCAAAGAACGCATCGAGTTCTTCCGCGCGCCCTTCGGCGACCATGCGCCGCACGTCGGCGACGTCGCGTTCGAGGGCTTCGAGGCCCTCCGCGATGGCCTTGCGGTTGGTTAGGCAGATATCCCGCCACAATTCGGGGCGTCCCGCCGCCACACGGGTGACGTCGCGAAAGCCCGTGCCCACCATGGGGCGCACGTCTCCTGATGACGCGGCGAGGCGGGCGACGCATCCCGCGACGATATGGGGGATATGGCTGGTGCGGGCCACCAGCGCGTCATGCAGCGCCGGCTCGATGGCCACCACCCGCGCGCCTACCGCTTGCCATAGCGCAGTGACTTCGCCGCGCGCTTCAGCCGCGGCGGGATTTGAATCCACGATGGTGACACACCCTTCATACAGGGTTGGTGTGGCATGCTCGGGACCGAATTTTTCGGACCCGGCCATGGGGTGGCTTCCAATGAATCGCAAGGGCGCGGGCCATGTGCGGGCGGCGTGTTCACAAATCTCGGCCTTGGTGCTGGCTACGTCGGTGACAAGCGCAGATGCTTCGCATACCGGCTGTATGGCATCGAGCATTGCGGGCACGGCGCCCGCCGGTGTACAAACAACAATCAGGTCCGCCCCCCGGCACGCCTCGACGGGGTCGAGGTATTCTTGATCGATAATGCCCAACGCCGCGGCTTTCTCGAGGGTCTCGGGATTACGGCCCACACCGCGCACCGTATCCGTGAGTTGCCGGGCCTTGAGAGCCAGCGCCAGCGACCCGCCGAGCAATCCCACTCCAATGATGGTTACCGCGCCATAACGCTGGGTCACGCCCCTCCCTCCGCAATTGCGACCGCTTGGGCCAAATCCACGGTTCCCAGATACAATGCCCGGCCGATGATCGCCTCGTCCACCCCATCGGCCTCGAGGGCTTTCAGGCTGCGCACATCGTCCAGCGAGGAGATGCCTCCCGAAGCGGTCACGGGAATCGTGAGCGCTCGGGCAACGGCGCCGGTTGCTTGTAGATTGGGCCCCTTCATCATGCCGTCGCTGTTGATGTCGGTATAGATGACCCTGGCCACGCCGGCGGTCTCCATCTCTTGCGCAAACGCGACGGCGTCGGCGTCGGTTGCTTCGCGCCAAGCGCTCAACGACACACGTCCGTCGCGCGCATCTACGCCGACGGCAATCTTGCCCGGGTAGGCGGCGATGGCTTCGGCAAGAAACCCCCGGTTGTGATAGGCGGCGGTTCCCAGGATGACGCGCTCGGCGCCGGCCTCGATTGCTGTTGCGGCGTCGGCCATGGTGCGGATGCCTCCGCCGATTTCGTAGGGCACGCGTGCGTCGTGGAGGGCGCGCAGCGCATCGAGCGCGCACAACCGCCCTTCCCGGGCGCCATCAAGATCGACAATATGGACCAGCCCCTTGGCGATCTCGAACCAGCGGCGAGCCTGCTCGACCGGGTCCTCGGAAAACACGGTCTCCTGGGCATAATCACCCTGCACCAGATTGACGCAGCGCCCGCCCCGAATATCCACGGCCGGTACTATACGCATGGTTGGTCTGCCTAATCGAGTTCGGCTTTTGCCAATTCTACCAGTTTGGTAAACGCCGCCTCGTCGGACACGGCCATTTCGGCCAGCATTTTGCGGTTCACGTCGATGTTTGCCTTGCGCAGTCCCAGAATAAAGCGGCTGTAGGGGATGCCGTTTGCTCGCGTTGCTGCGTTGATCCGCGCAATCCAGAGTTTACGGAAATCGCGTTTGCGCACTTTCCGGTCCCGGTAGGCATATTGCCCCGCATGATCGACGGCTTGGCGGGCGGTCTTTAGAAGCCGGTGCCGACTTCCCCGGTATCCGGAGGCCAGCTTGATGAATTTCTTTCGGCGGCGGCGCGACGCGGACGCATTGGTTGAACGTGACATGACTCAATTCCTCACAACGTTAGCCGTCCTGTGGACGGGAGTGATTTCCATTTTTCGAGCACACCTTATCCGTAGGGCAGCATCTGCTTGACCCGGGCGGCGTCCTCGGGGCCCAGAATGGCGGCCGTGCGCAGGTTGCGCCTGCGCTTTGCGGATTTGTGTGTTTTCAAGTGGCTTGAAAACGCCTTGTGCCGCTTTATTTTTCCTCGTTTCGTGAGTTTGAACCGCTTTGCGGCGGATTTGTTGGTCTTCATCTTTGGCATAAGTTACACCTCCTTCATCTCCGGCTTACCGGCCACTTGGCGCGTGTGCTGGGTTAGACAGCCCGCACCGCTGAGGTTACAGCCTCCGGCCAAGGCGCATGCCACTGCGCTTACGGCATGGCAGCGCCGCCTGGCGCGCGGAGCCCGCACGGAGCATCCATGCGGCCACAAGCCGCGACTACGTTGCGTCTCCCGCAGTTTGCGGGGTTTCTTCTTTCGGGGACTTGTCCGAAGACGTGTCCGTGGATTTCTGCCGGTTCTCTTGGCGCGTTTTTTTCGTCGCGTTCTTACCCGGCGTGAGCATCAAGACCATGTTGCGCCCCTCGAGCCGCGCCCGGCTGGCGTCGGGCGGATCATCCAGCAGATCAGCCGTATCCTCGACTACCCGGGCCAAGAGGTCGCGGCCAAACTCGGGATGGGCCATTTCGCGTCCGCGAAACATGATCGTCACTTTGACTTTGTTTCCATCCTGTAGAAACTCACGTGCGTGATTGGTCTTGTAGTCGAAATCGTGTTTGTCGATTTTGGGTCGGTACTTGACCTCTTTCACGGTCACGGTATGCTGATGTTTCTTGGATTCCTTGGCGCGTTTGCTTTGCTGATACTTGTATTTTCCGAAGTCGAGAATGCGGCATACGGGAGGCCGGGCATTCGGCGCGACCTCGACGAGGTCGAGTCCCCGTTCCTCCGCCTCGCGCAACGCATCTTCCGGGCTCATAATGCCCAATTGCTCGCCTTCGTCATCGATGACGCGCACTTGCCGGGCACGAATCCGCTCATTGATTCGTATCCGGCCGGTTCCATCTGTCCTAGCGATAAGTCATCCTCCCTGGGGAAATCCCCAACCTGTTCCCGGGGACAGGCACCCCGTCGTTATAGCCGCGCGCCACAAAAAAACGCGGCATAGAGCGCCAGCTCTCTGCCGCGGCCTACCGCAGATCATGCAGAACTATTCTACACATAACCCTGCTGGCAGGCTTAAAACCGCCGCAAGGTGAGAAGCCGGCGCTTCTTCTTACTCTTGAACTATGCGTGAAGCGTATCAAAACCGCCATGCATCTGTCAATTTCTCCTTTTCCGCCGAATCGCTGGCCAAGCACAGGTGAAGTTGGGGCCAAGGGAGCTGTTGAAAAACCGGTGCCAACGCCAGAAATTCAGTTTTTGATTGCAGCCCCGTCAGGGGCGACCTGAGATAGCCCGGGGCAAGGCGCGCGGTCACGCGTGCCGGCGCCCCGGGGAAACACACCCCACAGGGCTGAGCCCTGAAAGGGCGAGCTGGAAGGAAGGTGTGAGAATCTGTCTCATTGAGGTCCGGGACGCCCCTACAGGGCTTCCGCTTATGGGGCTGTGTTCCTGGGGCGACGCTTCGCTCTGCCCCAGGCTATGCTAGGTAGCCCCTTCGGGGCGCGACCGAAGCGTGAAGGGCTCGGAACATGCACGAGCGATTGCCAAATCTTCGGGACGCGGAAGGGTTTTTCAACAGTTCCATAGTAACCATTTATAAGGATCACGTCTCTGCCGTGACCGCGGGATTGGGGGTCGGAAACCGGGCGTTGGTTTCTTCCTGCCAGGCGTGGAGTTTTTCGGCCAATTCCTGCACTTTTTCCGGCATGGAAATAAACGGGGACAGTAACCAATTATAGGGCATTCTCGTGCAGCCTGCCGAGGTCGGTAAGAAGGCCATCCGCAGATTACGCAGATGGACGCAGATTTTGAAGAGCGTACGAATATGATCGGTGGTTGGGGTGTAGTATCCTCAGCGGTGGTGTGTTGAAGGCCTGATCGGTCGGAAGAGTGGCGCGCTCGGGAAACCACGCCACAGCGAGAGGAATGCAAGAGTTTTGACGGGATGACAGGATTGACTGGATTGCCGAGCAGGCGCTCCCCGATCGCGGATGGGAAGGCGCAGCGCGGGACCAGGCGCTACAAGGCTACGCAATATGTTTCGCGCAAAGCCGCCACAGGAGGCATTCTTGCTTTCTTCGCGGCTTGGCGGCTTCGCGTGAGAGTCTTCGTTTCTTTTACCTCTGCGGTAGAGTGGGCTGGCATATTGCCGCGTCTGTGAGGGAGCTCCGGAAGAGGGCGACCGGTTCAGACGGGATCCTCGAGGGTGGCGAGAATGTTCTCGAAGTTCCGCACGTCGGGCGAATCGGGGGCGATGGCCTTGGCGGCGTCGACGGCTTCGCGCAGTCTGGCCA
>SLSB01000068.1 GCA_007130675.1 Candidatus Hydrogenedentota bacterium
CCCCACATTGACTTTGCACGGGGCGGTAGTGCCTATGCCCACGCCTATGCGCGTCTTGCACGCGGCCGGAAACCTGAGACCGTCATTATCTTTGGTGTTTCGCACGCGGCATCGGAGGCTCCGTTCATGCTTTGCCGCAAGGGGTACGCGACCCCGTTCGGGACGCTCGATGCCGATTCCGGGACCATAGATACGCTGGCCGCGGCGTGTGCGTGGGACCCTTTCGAACACGAAATCGCACATCGAACCGAACACTCGATCGAGTTTCAGGCGGTTATGTTGGCGTACTTGTATGGAACCGGCGTCCGAATTGTGCCAATCCTATGCGGCGCACTCTCCTCCGGGCTTGAACCGGTTGCGGATGCCTCCTTGCTCCCCGAGGTCAATGCCTTTCTCGAAGCTTGCCGCCTGGTCGCTTCGGACAGCGGCGTGTGTGTGCTGGCCGGTGTCGACCTGGCCCACGTTGGACCGCGCTTCGGAGACTCGTTCGACATTGACGACCGTATGCTCGATGCCGTAAAAGCCCGCGACACCGAAGACCTGGCGTGTGCGCTGAACCTGGATGCAGACCGCTGGTATGCCTCGGTCATGAAAGACGGCAATCAGCGGCGCGTGTGCGGGTTGAACGCGATCTATGCGTCTCTA
Organism: Candidatus Hydrogenedentota bacterium; assembly: GCA_007130675.1. GTDB lineage: Bacteria > Hydrogenedentota > Hydrogenedentia > Hydrogenedentales > SLHB01 > UBA2224. The sequence continues at coordinate 646 of SLSB01000068.1, forward strand.
CGAGCCTTGGACGGCTCGGCGGGGCACGGCGAATTGCTCGACTACGGATACGCGCACGATCCGGCGGGCGGGATCGTGTCGTTCGCGGGGATTGCCTTCCCGGAAAAGTAGCGGCACAACGCCGGTCACTGTCCAAGCAAGCCATGGCAAAACTGTCCTTGCTTTGCTATCATCCCGAAAGAATGGAACTGGAATGGCGTCAACGCACGGAATTGTCGGCGCGCAATGTCAAGAATGGCGATTGAAGCACTTGCTTTGCGCGCATCTCTAGCACTTGATGGCGGTTGGGTCTCGCATGAATAGGTCAGCTCGCATACACGTATCTTTCCGCGCTGCTCTGTCTCTGATCGGGCGCTATGTGCGCCTTCGGATCACTGAACAGGTGAAGTCCGTTGCGTTTATTGTGCTGTATCTGGCCGCTTTTCAGATACTGGTGCTGGGGACAGCGCCCTCGAACGCCTTCCGTATTTCCGCTGGTATCGCGATGGTGGTGTTTGGTCTGACGCTGTTTCTGGAAGGGCTCATTCTGGGGCTCATGCCGCTCGGAGAACGCGTGGGGCTGAAGCTGCCACACCGCGCCGGTCTCGGCCTGGTCATTGTCTTTGGTCTGCTCCTCGGGGTTGGCAGCACATTGGCGGAACCCGCCGTCGCCGCGCTGCGTGTCCTGGGCGGAACCGTAAAGGCGTGGGAGGCGCCCCTGCTGTTCCACTTGCTCGAGAACGAGCCCGACAAACTGGTCTTGGCGATCGGAGTCGGGGTAGGTATCGCCGTGGCCGCGGGCATGGTGCGCCTCTACTTCGGTTTGTCGATCAAGCCGTTCGCTTACGCTCTGGTCCCGTTGCTTCTAGCGGTATCCATTTATTGTGCCCTGAACGACGAGTTGGCGGCGGTGATCGGGTTGGCGTGGGATGCAGGCGCGGTGACCACGGGCGCAGTGACGGTGCCCCTGGTAGTGGCACTGGGCATCGGGGTTTCCCGAGCCATCGGCCAGCAGGAGGGTGCTTCGAGCGGGTTCGGGATTGTTATGCTGGCATCCGCATTTCCTGTGCTGGCAGTCCTGGTGCTGGGAATGTTGCTCAATCCTGCCGTTCCGGAGGCGATGCCTGCGGCCGAGTTTTTCTCGCAGGAACGCCGCGAGGACGCGCTGCGCCTGTTTGCGTCGGAAGACGCGCTGCTTCGGCATGTCTACCAGCGCGGAGACGCCGAGGCCCGCAAGGCGTTTCATGGTGAAGGTGAGAACTACCACGACACCGTGGCTTCACTGGCAGAACCCGAAAAACGGCGGACATTACTCGGGGATATGACTTTGAGCCACTGGTTGCTGCACACGGCCTCGGAAGAAGAACGGGCGGTGTTGCCGGTCGATGCGGTCCGAACCGCGGAAGTCGAGGGCATCCCAGAGCAACCGGTGTTGGCTGTGCTGATCGAGGAGTCGGCGGGCGCATTGCGCTCGGTGGTTCCGCTGACAGGGCTTTTGCTGGCGGCGCTCTTTTTTTACCTGCGCGACCGCGTGCGTTACAGCGATGAACTGGTGCTTGGCATCGCCTTGAGCCTTGTGGGGATGGCCGTATTGACCAGCGGCATTCGTATGGGACTGGCCCCGTTGGGTGATGAGGTCGGGCGGTCGTTGCCGCGTGTGTTCCGAGGCACGCCCACTGAAGAAGGGCGTATACTGTTTGAACCGTTCGCGCTCGAGCATGTCTTTTATGCCTATGGACCCGACGGTGAGCCGATGCCCCACTTCTATTTGCGGGCGCCGGACGGCACATTGCGCCCCGAGCCCTTTACTCCTGAGAATTACGACCCCGAAACCCGCCGCTACGAGCATGTGGTCAAGCGGATGCCGCTGTTTCGCGCCGATCTGACCTTTGCGGGGATCGGTTTGGTGTTTTTGTTCGCGTTCGGGTTGGGATATGGTTCGACCCTGGCCGAGCCCGCCCTGAGAGCTTTGGGGCGCAAGGTCGAGGAAATCTCGGTAGGAACGATCAAGAGTGCGGGTGTCGTGCGCGCCGTTTCGCTCGGTGTGGGGCTCGGGCTGCTGGTCGGGGTGGCGCGCATCTTGTATGACCTGCCCACGGTCTGGCTGCTAGCGCCACCGTATCTCTTGCTGCTCGTGCTCACCTGGCGGAGCGAGGAGGATTTCGCCGGGATCGCGTGGGACTGCGGCGGCGTGACCACGGGCGTCGTGACTGTTCCGCTGGTTATGGCCATGGGACTCGGGATTGGCACCGAATTGGGGGTCGTGGAGGGATTTGGCACACTGGCGATGGCATCGGTGTACCCCATTGTCACCGTGATGGTCTATGGTCTGATGTTGCAGGCGTGGCAACGTCGCAGTATTCAGGCTGTCGAGGAGGGGCACGATGGATAGCGCGCGCATGCAACCGCAAGCCATGACCCGAATCACCTGCGTGGCCCACCAGGTGCTCGAACGCGCGGTCATGGACCGGCTCGAGGCGATGGGCGTCCATGACGTGATGGCCGAGAACGCTCGGTGCGTGCGCGAGCGCGTCCGTGCGCGTGCGCTGGGCCTCTCTGGGCGAAGGACGGACCTCCACGATTCACCTGTGGATATCTACCAGACGACCGTGCCCCGCGAAGCGGCCCCGCGCGTCGCCGAGGCCCTGATCGACGCCGCGGAATTGCGAACGCCCGGGCGCGGCATGCTGTATTCACAAGATGTTAAGGCGTACGGATTCGATGAGGGGGTCGACAAAAAGGTTTGGTGCGATGCCCCGTCCGGCATGGTGCAAGACATGACCCTGTTCACGTGCATCCTCTCGATGGCCGGCAGCGGCGAATCACTGGCTCGAATTGTGCTCACATTCGGCGTTGGGGTGCCGGTGGTGAGCCGCGGCGTCGGCACGGGGCTTCGGGACCGCCTCGGCCTGCTGCGTATTACTATTCCGCCCGAGAAAGAGATTGTGCGTTTCATGACCGCTGCCCACGATGCCGACGGCATTCGGCGGCTGTTGGTCGAGGAAGGCCGCCTTGATCGGCCTGGTGGCGGTTTTCTGTACCAAACCCCCATACGGGAAGGCATTTCTGATGCTTTGATGCGCATCGGTGCGCAGCGCCATGCCGCAAGCATGGCGCAAATGATCGCCGCGTTGGACGAACTCAAAGGTGGCACACGATGGCGCACCCGGTATGCAGGGCTGAAAGATCAGCATGAGGAGGTCGATCAGAAGACACAGCGCAACTACCGCGAAATCGCCTTCGCATGCTCGGAGGGAAACGCGGAGGTTCTGGTTCGCGAAGCCATGGAGGCTGGAGCGGGCAGCGCCACCACCTCCACGGCGGATTGCCTCCGCGCCGCTTCGTCCGAGACTGGCAGCGCCTTGCGTGAGACCGGGATCCTCTGCGTACCCGAGCAAGCGAGTGACGCGGTGGTTGAGGCGCTTACCGGCGCCGCCACCCGCGCAAACGATGAGGCCTGCCGCATCCAGGTCCTCGAAGCCCCAGCGGTCTTTACGTATCAGCGAAGCTCTTCATGAGCACATGAGCCCGCAGGCGGCTCACATCACGGCATGACGCGAGTTTTGGGGGAAGCAGGCGAGGCACCCGCTGCGTTTCGTGGCGGACGTGCCAGTCCAGTTGCGATGTCCCATCGTTATGTTTCCTCACTGCGTGATGCCATACCAGAGTGTTTCGTGTTGCGGGCCGATGGCGAGAAGTCTGGCGTTGCAGGCCTGCTCGAGTTCGATGGATGTCTTTGGATTGCCCCCACCATCGAGTGCCGATGCGCTTTCGCCCGCAGGCAGCGTGATGACAGCTTCGATGCCCTCGGCAACGACGGGCGCGGAGCCCCACCGGTTCTGCACGGAGGTGCGGTTCTCATTCCAGCCCATCTTGGTGTTTTCGATGCGTCCCGCGGCAACAACCAAGATGCGCGCCGATTCAGCAAGCGGCTTGCCGTCGAGCGCCGCAATGGCTACGGCCGCCCAGTCGTTTTCGGCCTTTGTGACCTCGATGACGGCGTCGCCCAGCGTGATCGCTTCACCGGCAATGTAGCCGACAGCCAGGCGCACGGAAGGGGCGTTGACGATGTACCGGGCTTTGTTTTCCGGTATGGCCTGCCAGGTGATTTGTCCGGTATTCGACACGATCGGCGGCTCGGGCATGGTCAATTCCGGCGGGATGACGCCGCCTTCGCCGGGATGCATGCGAAACCCAACGGGGCGGTGGTATGTGACGGGTCCGAGTTCGCCGAGAAACCCCCAGCCGAAGGCATTCTGTTCGCGTAGGTCATCCGCATGGACCTCGACGAGGGCGCGGTCCTGTCCCGCTGCAACGCCCTCCATGCGGTACATCACCGCGGCCACTGGAAGGAAGACCAGTTTGCCCGGATGGTTCCACAACGAGAAGTAGCCTGCCAAACGCCGGAGTTCGGGGTCAATGGTCCCATCGGCGTAGTTGTACTGGTAGATGCCGTCCCAATCCTGAAAGGCCGCGAACGACGCGAGCAGCGGAAACATCTCGACAGCATA
>SLSB01000599.1 GCA_007130675.1 Candidatus Hydrogenedentota bacterium
AAACTTGTGCGGCATGGAAACAGTTGGGCGCTGATCATTGACAAGCCCATCCTGGAACTGCTTCGCATCGACCAGGACACCCCACTCGAACTCGTAACCAACGGCGACGTGCTGGTCGTGAAACCTGAGCGCGATGAGGGAGTCTCGGGTGAAATCCAAGCGGTTCACGAACGCCTCGCGGAGCGTTATGGCAAAGTCTTTGACAGGTTGGCTAAGTAGATGGACACCATTCGTTTCTTGACTATCGACGAGGTTCTTTTCTTCCATCAGGCGCAGATCGAACAATTCGGCGGCTCAATGGGGGTGCGCGATCTCGGATTGTTGGAGAGTGCTTTGGCTCAGCCTTGCGTCTCTTTTGGCGGAGAATATCTCCACGATGGGCTGTTCGAGATGGCAGCGGCATATTTGTATCACATAGTCCAGAATCACCCCTTCGTTGACGGAAACAAGCGTGTAGGGCTTGAAAGTGCGCTGGCGTTTCTTGTCCTCAACGGCGTGGAAGTCGACGCCCCGGACGACGATTTGGAAGCCATGGTTCTCGCGGTTGCGTCAGGGCAGGCGGGCAAATCCGAAGCTGCGGCGTTTTTCGAGAAACACAGCCAAATCGCCTGACACAACAAGGGCCCGCGGGGTTGCGCGGGCCCTTGGCGTTGCTTTTTCAGCGGTATCAGATTACCCGAGGGTATAGCCGTTAAGATACGGCCGTGCGATCCATTCGTTGGCCTCTGCGACGGCGTCGGCCGGACCATCCGAAAACCGCTCGTTTTCGGCATCCCACGTGAGTTTTGCACCGGCAAGGTACGCGGCGTTACCGATGTGGCAGATGGTGCTCGATTTGTGGCAGGTCTCGACATCGCTGATCGGCTTCTCGCCCGACCGAATGCAGTTGACGAAATCCTCGAGATGCGGTTCGTACAGCAGCGACGGTTTGTCGACTTCTTGGGCCTCGGCGGACTCGTAGGGGCCGCGCTCGGGGATGTACTGCTCGTTGGCGCCGGGGATTAGCTGGTAGCCCATGCGGCTGAGTTTCAGCGTGCCCTTGGTGCCATAGAAGATGATCCCGTGATTGTCGGAGGAATGAACCTGGTCGGCGTACGAATTCCAGACCCGGTTGGTGAAGGTCAGGAGGTAATCGTCGAACTCCCAGCTCGCGTTAATGGTATCCGGGGTGGTGCGGTTGTCGGTCATGATGAATTTGCCGCCCGAGGCCGACACATTTTTTGGGGCTTTGTCTTCGCCCATGGCCCAAATCACGATGTCGATGAGGTGGACACCCCAGTCGGTCAGTTTGCCGCCCGCATAGTCATAGAACCAGCGGAAATTGTAGAGCCAGCGATTGGGATTGAAGGGTTTGTGCTCGACCCAGCCTTGGTATTCAATCCACGGCCCGTAAGACTTCCATCGCTCGGGGTCGTCCGTACTGGGCGGATTGCCGATGCCCGTTGGGGCCAGCATATCAATCGAAAACGTGTGCACATGGGCAATCTGGCCGAGCGTGCCGTTCTTCACGATGTCGACGGCTTCCTGGAAGTGTTCGCCACTGCGCTGGATGGTGCCGCACTGGAAGACGGTGTTGTTGCGCCGCGCGGCCGCAAGCATCACCTGCCCTTCTTCGACGGTCGTGCCCAGCGGCTTCTCACAATAGACGGCCTTGCCTGCGTCGCACGCGGCAATACACATCAGTGCATGCCAGTGGTCCGACGTCGAGACGACGACCGCGTCGACGTCGTCGTTGTCGATGATCTCGCGGTAGTCTTCATGAACGGTCGCCTCGGGGTTCTTTGCCCGCGCCCGGGCGTGCCCCTGTGCACGATTTCGGGGATGGATGTCGCATGTGGCGATCGGCATGATATCGGGCCGCTGCATGCCGTACATCAGATTGCCGCCGCCCATCACGCCCGTGCCGAGGTAGCCGGTGCCTATCATCTCGTTGGCGCCGAGCACGCTCGAGGGGAGAATGCTCTTGTACACGCCTGCTCGGGCGGTTTTCATCGTCGCGGCGCCCGCCGTAATGCCCGCGGCTGTCTTGGCCGCATCGCGCATGAATGCCCGGCGGCTCACATCTTTCTTGCCTGCCATCGCTTACCTCCGTTGTCTGAAAATGCTCTAGCCTGACACGCGTCGGGGTCGGCCACATCGTTCGTTGAAAGGCCCGGTGCCCACGCTGTCCTGTATGGTACTCCAAACGGGTCCATATTTCCAAAATGGGCGCACGGCTCGGGATGCGCAAACGAACGCCCTGGTCTTTACGCCTTATCCAGGCTGCTACACCGTGGCCAGAGAGGCAATTGGCGGCATGTCGCGAATCATTCGACCCTGCAACTGAAAGGGCCGGCGTTTTTCGCGGATACGCGCAGATGTCAGGCCAACGCCGGATAGCTACCCCGAAGCAGCCTCTTAGCCAGCCGGCTCCTCCTCAGCGGGGAAAACGGCCCTGTCGATATCGGGCGTGCCCTCGATCTCGAGGACGACGACCGTGGCGTCTTTGTTGGGCATGTGCTCGGGCAGGTCCACCCGGACCGTATGCTCACCCTCGCGGGTGACGTCGAGCGCCGTGCCGGGGTCGGTTAGCAGGTAGGCGCTGGTCACCTCGTTCTTGAGGCCGGGCACCTCGAGCACATCGTCAGGCCATTCGAACACATGAAGAAAGAGCTTGCCGGGTTTGGTGGTGCAGCACCCCCAAGGCAGTACCGGGAAGGGGCTGCGTCCCGTTCCGTAGATGGCTTCGCCGTTTTCTTCGAGCCATGCCCCGATTTCGAGCAGGCGTTGTTCCATAATGACGGGGATGCGGCCATCGGCAGTCGGGCCGATGTTGAGCAGCAGGTTGCCGCCGTTGTTGCAGATTGCAATGAGCAGGCGGATGAGCTCCCGGGCCGTCGCGTAGTCGTCAATCTCCTCGTTGCGGTTAAACCCGAACGACTTGCCAATGCCGCGGCACTCTTCCCACTTGTGCTGTTCGGCGAGGTCCTGTCCCCAGCCCACATGGCCGTACTCGGTTGTATAGAATCCGCCGTGTTGACTGCGGATGCCTCTGCCCCAGCGGTCGTTCACCACAACGTGTTCACGCACCGGCGATTCGTTGTATAGCCATGCCAGAAACTCGGTGCTGCGCCAAAGCGTATCGGGATGGTCCCATTCACCGTCGGGCCAGACGATGTCCGGTTCGTAGCGCAACACGAGGTCCTTCATCTGCGGCAGCATGGTCTGGTCTACGTAGCGTTCGGGATCATTGCGGTAGATCGGGTTGAACCACTCATAGAGCGAGTAGTAGAAGCCCATGCGGAGTCCGCGTGCCCGCACGGCCTCGGTCAGTTCGCCGCAGAGGTCGCGGCCGGGACCCACATCTACGCTGTTCCAGTTCCAGCTTTCTGCGCTTGGCCACAGGCAGTAGCCCTCGTGGTGCTTCGACGTGAGCACGACGTACTTGGCGCCCGACCGATCGAATATGTCGGCCCAATGGTCAGGCTTGAACATCTCGGCGCGGAATTGCGGAGCGAATTCGGGATATTTGAAATCTTCCCCGTAGTTCTCGACGTGAAACTTCCAGGTTTCGCCCTCTTTGTTCTGCATGTGGTTCCAATACCACTCGGCATAGCGCCCCTTTGGACCCCAGGCGGGCACCGAGTAGACGCCCCAGTGGATGAAGATGCCGAACTTGGCCTCATCGAACCACTCGGGCAACGGCCGGCTGTCGATAGATTCCCACGTCGGCTCATATTGCGTATCCTGCGCATGGGCGCTCACTGCCGCGCCCGGTACTGCAACCGTCAACAACAACGCCAGTGCTCTCATCGTTCGTCCCCTTTCCGTTTTCGGACGGGAAACCCACAGCATTCCCGCCGCTGTTCAGCGCATTGGAACCGGCCGCTACACGATGTGGCCGGGCCAGATCGTGGGGACCGCGGGCGTGTGCGCGAGCCAGCGATCAAGCCACGCAAAACCGAACCGTTTCGCACCCGGCGGGAAATTGTGTCCTCCAGGAAACGAGAACATCCCCATGCGGTCGGCGGCGCCAAAGGCGTGGTAGACCTCCTGCGCGCGCAGCACGCGCTCGGGCGTCTCTTGCGTCTCGAACTCGCCCTCGCTCGATTGGATCATGAGCGGCCGGGGCGCCGTCAGCATCATGAGACCGTCGAAATCGCAGGGGATGGGCTTTTCCGGATCCTCGATATACGGCCGGAAATTGGGAATGTAGCAATAATCGCTCACGGGTCCGCGCTTGTTGTTCGGATCCTGGGGCCGTGACCAGTGGTCGGTGTCGCGCACCCACCCGAGCATGCCGCAGTTGCTCAACGCCGCGGCGAACCGGTCGTCAAACGCCGCCGCGCACAGGCTGGTGTGGCCGCCCAGCGAGTGGCCGATGCACCCGATGCGCCCGGTATCGACAACATCAAGCGTCTCGAGCACATCCAGCGCGCGCATGCAGTCCCAGGCGTTCTTGCCAAAGGTGGACCACTCGGGATGGCGCGCATAGAAAGGTTCGGAATCGTAGCGGGTGTGGCCCTCGGGAATGCGTTCGCCATCGCCGAACAGGTCGATGCTGATGGTGACGTAGCCCCAACGGGCAAGCTCGAGGCCGTACGCGCGGCTTTGCTCGGGAGGCAAGGGGGGATCCTCGGGGGCTCTACCGGTCAATCCCACGCATTGGGCCTTGCCCGCGCCCGCACTCGTGGGATGCGGGCATACCAGCGCGGGAGAGGGGCCCGGCCGGGCGGTCTCGGGAATCAGCAGATACGCGGGCACCCGATCGTCACCTTCCGAAAGAAACGTGAGGTAGTGGCATTCGATGCCTTCGATGTCGTCAACACGCTGCATCTGGAGCTCGAGCGTGGGCTTCTCGGATGGAAACGGGCCGATCATGTCGAGCCAGGCCTGTTTGATGTCCGCCAGTTTTTCCGACAGGGCAGGCGAGGGGCTCGGCGTCTCATCCTGAGGGCCTGCGTCTGTTTCTGCCGCTGCCGCGAGCGCTCCAACCCCGGCAATGCCTCCCGCCAGCAGCGTGCGGCGGCCAAATGACGGTTTTCCCTGATGCATAGACATGTTTTGCCCCTTGAATCTCCGCAACATCGCTTCGCGCCCGACAATGTGTTGACACAATACCCGCCACCCTCGGCCGAATCAAGCAGGGC
>SLSB01000210.1 GCA_007130675.1 Candidatus Hydrogenedentota bacterium
ATTCCCGCAACGTGATTGTGACGGGTTGCGAGTTTTCGACCAATCGCGAAGACCATGTGAAGGTGCGCCTCGGGCCGCATGTCCAGTCGGCCGTCATTACGTCGAACATCATGGAGGGTGGCGTACTGATCGAGAACCAGGCGCCGGAAAACGCGGATGTGCAGATCGGGTTCAATGCGGGAGGGCCTCGGCCCACGGGCGATACCGCGTCCCTTGAATAGAGTCACACAGGCGGGGCAAACTTGGACTTGTAACCTTCACGAACTGCATGGAGGAGAAAGATGCATCACTTGGTAACCGGACTTGTGTTGTTGGTAACGGCGGCGAATGCTCCCATGACGGTCGAAATGCCTCCCGAACTGCTTGGCGAGAACGTGTTTGCCCACACCGCCATGTGGCATAACCAGGAATTGCACCTGACGACCGTGGAGAATATGCGGTTCGGGCATGGCCAGGGCGAAAATCTCACGCATTGGCGCAGACGCGACGGCGAGACCGAGTGGCACAAGCAGGCCCTCTTCCCCGAACACAACCCCGGTATGACGGTCATGCTGCCGCTTGCGGAAGGCGCGGTGTTGTTCCTGTATGTTGATCGCAGGGATGAGCGTGAGCGCGCGGTGTACCTGACCCGTGTCGAAGCGGGCCAGCAGCATCGACTCTTCGAATTTCGCGGCGGCTCGGGTGTGCTCAATCCTCAGATGGACCTTGTGAATTCCGAGACGCTTCATTTGCTGCTCCCCGACCGCACCGACACGCTGGTGCGCCGGTTTCTCGTGAACATCGAGACCGGCGACAGCGAACGCCTGCCTGATGTCGAGATGCCGCGCGGCGGCGCACGCATCTATGAGCGGCTGGTGCACGGCAACCGGCTTGTCGTGCCCGTCTCGGTCGTCAACGAAATGCTGATGCTGGTCATCGACCTCGAAGACCACAGCTACACGACGCATTCGGTGGACCGGTTCGAATCGGTGGCAGGTGAACCGCCGCGCATGACCTCGATCTTCCATTTGCCGGACTTGGGGCAGTATGCGCTGGTCTATATGCGCCCGGCGCCATTCTCGGACCGGCCCGGTAGGCAGGGTCCGGCCACCGGATTGCTCGGCGAGCTGGTGTGTAACGTAGTGGATGCGGAAACCCTCGAGAGCGTGCGCGCGACGGTGATCGCCGGGTTCGAGGCTGAGGCGGCCGCCACACACAACATCGAGGCCGTGCAAACGGGCCCGCGTGAGTTTCTGCTGGCCCACACCGAGGTCGACAGGATTCACCAGCGCCACCTTGACGGCCAATACGTGAACTACGTCGGCGGTTTTCTCACGCTGTGGCGGATTACCCCCGACGGCGTACCCGAGCAGCGGGCCAAGGTCGAGGTGCCGCCGTTTTTCTGTACGCGGCTGACGGCTGTCTCCGATGACGGCGCGGTACTGGTCGCCAATGAAGCCGTGCCCGGCGACCCGTTGCATCTCCACCGCATTACCCTGCATCAGGCCGCGGGTGAAGGCTGACCTGGCGGCACGGGGCGCGGCCGCATGTGGGCGCGAGTGTCGGAATACCGGGGATCCCGGGGCGGGGTCCCTGTCTTTGTTCCATGTTCGTTCGAGCCGAAGGCGATTTTGAGCGCGATGGGGGAGTCTTGTCCGAGACGCAGGTGTGCGATGTGCTTCGCTCGGACGAGTGACAGCGTTGTCTGCGGCTATTCGCGTGTCAGGGCGAGGGCATGGTCGTGAAAATCAGACGGGTGTTCGTGGAAGGCGCCAAACTGAATTGTCAGCTCGTTTCCCGCGACGCGGTATATGCCCAAAGCCATCTGGGTGAGCGTTCCATCGAGCTCAATCAACCAAGGATACTCCTCCGGATAGAGCGCATATTCTTCGCGGTACACATCCTCGAGGGTCCCCGCCTGCTCGTAGAGCTCTGCGCCGGGGGTGAACTCCAATATGCTTTCCCACGTAAAGAACAAATCAATGTGTTTCGGGTCTTGGGAGGTATCAAGCTTGAAAGTACCCTTCTGTGCGGTCTCGCCCCATGCGCCATCGTCGCTGTGCCAGCTTAGTGAAGAGGCGACTTCGCTGCCTCGGAACTCGAGTTTTATTTCCATGTGGTGAACGTGATGGTCCCATTCCCTTTCCGCGGTCCCGAGCCATGTTCCTTCCAATTCTGTCTTGTGCTCATTGTCCGAGGTATCGTTTTGTCCGTTATCCGATGGCGGGCAACCCGTAAGGGTGACGGCGATACACCACAGCCCGAGTCCAAGCAGGAAGTTTCTTTTCACGTCTTCTACCCCCAGTTGTTTTTTGGTCGCCTGGCAAGAATTCGTGGCGGTAATTTATATATACACTATTAAGAGAAAATTATCAAGGGCATTCTGTAGTATATGCACAGCTAGGCACCAATCGATGTAAGTAGTCCAAAAGTTCGAAAATGCAATGTAATGGCTCTACGTAGCCTGCACCACGGGGCCAATCATTGCGTCCGGCCAGGTGTTGAGGCAGGCATTGGTCCGTGCAGTTATTTGGTGTTGATGTGGGCTAGTAATTCGTCGTGGAGGTGGCCATTCGAGACCAGAATGCCGTCGTTTTCGCGGAACAGGTGGATTGGATTGCCGTGAAAATCGGAAGAACGGCCGCCGGCTTCTTCGGCGAGCAGCAGGCCGGCGGCGTAGTCCCACGGGCTCAATGCTACGTGGACGTAGGCGTCGCTGTCGCCGGAGGCCACCGAGCACAGGCCCAGCACAGCGGCGCAATGGCATCGGAACTGGCCTGTGTGCAGGAGAATGCTGCCTGCGCGGTCCAGCGTGCGCTGGCGAATGGACGGTCCCCCGAAGTCAATCTCGACGCGGGCCGTCGTTAGCGAACGAACATCCGACACACGAGTTGTGCAGCCGTTGTGTAGTGCGCCCGCGCCGCGCCCGGCCAGAAACACATCGCCGGTTATGGGAAAGGAGACGCCTCCGGCCACCAGGAGGCCGTCTTGCGCGAAGGCGATAGATATGCCGAACTCGGGGAGCAGCGAGCGTACGAAGTTCTGGGTGCCGTCGATGGGGTCGATGAGCCACGCGCGTGCGTTGGGGTCATCGGGGTAGCGCGTGCGCCCTTCTTCCTCTGCGACGATGAGGTCATGCGGGAAGGCTTCGGTAATCATCGCGGCGACACGGCGCTGCACCTCGAGGTCGACTTCGGTGAGGAGGTCGGTGGCATGGTCTTTCGATGAGATTTCCATGCCCGCCTTGTCGGCATGCCGCTCTCGGACGTAGGGTGTGACCGCTGCAAAAGCGTTTTCGATCAATTCGATTTCGATCATGTTCGGTTCCCCATCAGCTTAGCCTTTGAGGCCGGTCATGGTGATGCCCTGAATGAATGTGCGCTGGGTCAGAAAAAACAAGACGATGATGGGTATGGTGATCACGGTAGACATGGCCATCAGGGGTCCCCATGCGCTTTCGTGCTGGCTCTGGAATTGTTGCAGGGCGATGGCCAGAGTGTACTGGCGATCATCCTGGAGGTAGACGAGCGGATTGAGGAAATCGGCCCATTGGAACAGGAACATGAATAGTGCGGTGGTGGCAAGCGCGGGTTTCGACAGGGGCAGGATGATGAAAAAGTAGATACCGAATTCGTTGCAGCCGTCGATGCGCGCAGAGGCGCTGAGGTCTTGCGGCACCCCGAGGAAGAATTGGCGGAGCAGGAAAATATAGAACGGTGTGCCGAAAAACGCGGGAACGATCAGTGGTTTGAAGGTTCCCACCCAGCCGAGCTCGCGGTACATGGCGAACAGGGGGATCAGGGCGACCTGATACGGCAGCATCATGGTTGCCAGGACCATCACGAACGCGACGTTGCGGCCGCGCCAGGGAATGCGGGCAAAACTGTAGGCCACCAACGAGCAGGAGACCAGAGTGCCGAGCACAACCGTGACACAGACGAACAAGGTGTTGCGCAGATTGCGTAGGAAATTCATCATTTGGAAGGCTTGGGCGTAGTTTTGCCAATGCAGGCCGACGCGCTGAAGCACGTCGAACTCCTCGGTCCAGGCGGCAGTCGTTTCGCCGTCGATAAGTAACGTGTGGCGCCCGGTTTCATCGCGCCCGAGGTCGATGCCGCGCTTTCCCTCGTAGCTGACGATGGGACGTCCTTCCGCATCAACCCGGGCGGTGGTGGGAATCCATTGCGGCGGCTCGCCGGGTCTGGGAAAGATGCGCGACTCGTGTTTGAGCGAGGTCGAGAGCATCCACATAAACGGCGAAATAAACACCGCCGACAGGGCGAGCAGCAGGGCGTAAATCACGATTTGTTTGGACAGTTTATTCGCCATGGTAATGCACCCAGCGCCGTGACGAAATCAGCACACCGATCGTTGCGGACAAAATGATTACAAACAACAGAAGGGCCATGGCCGAGGCGTAGCCCATTTTCAGGTAGACAAACGAGTTATGGTAAAGATACAAGGCATAGAACATGGTGCTGTCGGCAGGGCCGCCGCCGGTCATGACATACACCTGGGTGAAATACTGAAACGCGGCAATCAAGCCCATGACCAGGTTGAACAGGATCGTGGGGGTGAGCATGGGGATGGTGACGTTGCGGAACTTGCCCCAAGGTCCCGCGCCGTCGATGTCGGCCACTTCATACAAGACTTGGGGCACATCGGCCAATCCTGCCAGAAAGATCACCATCGGGCCGCCCACCGCCCATAGGCTCATGAGAATGAGGGAGGGCTTTGACCATCGGACGTCGGCGATCCAGCCCGGACCTTCAATGCCGAAGAACTGGCGGAGCATCCCGTTGATGAGTCCGCTCTCGGGATTGAGCACCCACAGCCAGAGCACGGCCGAGGCGACCATGGGCACAATGGTGGGCAGGAAAAATATCGTGCGGAACACCGAGAGCCCTTTGACCGCTTGATTGAGCAGCACGGCCAGAACAATGGCCAAAATCAGGCTTAACGGCACCGAAAACAGCGTGAAATACAGGGTGTTGTAGACCGATGTCCAGAATACTTCGTCTTGGAAGAACAGGGTGCGGTAGTTTTCGAGGCCGACGAAGACCGGCGGCGTGATGATGTTGTAGTGGCAGAGGCTGTAATACACGCTCATCACCAGGGGATAGACCATGAACACGGTGGCGCCGATGA
>SLSB01000693.1 GCA_007130675.1 Candidatus Hydrogenedentota bacterium
GGCTCGACACTCAGCCGCGTTGTTCATTCATGGGTGCTGGCGCGCACCGATCGAGAGCGGTCGTGGGGACTCTTCAAGCAGGCACTGGAAAGCGATGTCGCAGACATTCAGGGCGGAACTACGTCCGAAGGCATCCACTTGGGCGCTATGGCGGGGACAGTCGATCTCGTGCAGCGCGGGTATACGGGCCTCGAGACCCGTGATGGCGTCTTGTGGTTCAAACCTCATCTGCCAGAAGAGCTGCAACACGTCCATATGCGTCTCTACTACCGCCGCAACTGCATCACGATTGTTGTCACCCGCGACTCGCTGATTGTAACGCTGGCAGCAGGCAACATGCCGCCGGCCAAGATAGGCTTAAACGGGAAGGTACACAGTGTCCAACCGGGCGAAACCCGAGAGTTTCCAATGTGACAAGGTTGCGCGCGCAACGTAAATCCGTTGGTCTTCATCATGCAGATCTCAGCATTCAATCATCCGGCAGTGAGAGAAGGTCAGATAGCGCGCATTGAACGCACAGCACCGTCCCTGTGTCCTGCAAAGCCTCGAAGGCGCGGCGGCCTACCAGCTCAACATTCTGGACAAGTCATTCTTGCTCAATCTCGCAAAAATCCGAACGATTTGGAGTGCGGCGGCTTGCCTCCGCTTTGGTTTCGCCCGGCTTGCCGGGCGGTAGGCCCCACGATCACGTTTCGATTAACGTGACAAGCGAGTCCATTCACACCCATAAGCACTGGCGAAGCCTAACGATGGCGCAATGGGCGCAGTCGGAAATATCGTTCTGGGGATCACCCGGCGCCTCCTCCGCACTCACCGATGCTGATCCGGCGATTCTGGCTGCGTCTCGATGTGGAATCGGGCTGGCGCTTTTGTGTATTCTCAGCTCCCGGCACGAGAGTGTTCCACAGCGTGCCGGAGAGGGGTTAAACGCAGTGACTATGCGCGCCTGACCGTGTTTTTTTCTCAACCATTTGCGCAAATTTGACGCGCACATTTTGTATTGAGAACATGAAGGCACCATCGCGACGAGGATGACCATGACTGACAAAAGAGAAGTGATACTATCGGGAATCCGCCCGACGGGGCGGCTGCATTACGGCAATTATTTCGGTGCGGTGAAGAACTTCATCGACCTGCAAGGACAAGACAACGTCCGCTACTACTTCATTGCCGACTACCACGCCCTGACCACCATCTCCGAGCGTGAAGATTTCTACCAGCAGACCATCGACATGCTGCGGACGTATGTGGCGTGTGGACTGGACCCCGCCGCGTCGGTCATCTACCGGCAGAGCGACCTCCCGTGCACGGCCGAACTCACGCTATTGCTGGGCATGATTACGAACATCGGATTTCTCGAGCGCGGAACAACCTACAAAGACAAAATGAGCAAACTCGAGGAAACCCCCGGCGGGGTCGAAGGCAATCCCCTGTCCTACGGCCTTCTTGGATACCCCGTGTTGATGGCGGCCGACATTCTGATCGTGCGCGCCAACAAAGTGCCGGTGGGCGACGACCAGCGCCAGCATCTCGAGATGGCCATCGACATTGCCCAGCGGTTCAACAGCCGGTTCGGCGAGACGCTGACCGTGCCCGAGGGCATCGCGCGCAATGCCTTGCGCCTGCCCGGCCTTGACGGCTCGGCGAAGATGGGCAAGAGTGAAAACAATACGCTCGATCTGCTCGACGATCCCAAGACCGTGCTGAAGAAAATAAAGTCCGTGCCGACCACTACCGACCCCGAGCCCCTCAACACCAACAGCAACGATCCGGACGACGTAATCCCGAGAATGCCCAACAGCGTCGGAGCGTTGTACCGGCTGCTGCACCTGCTCGCGCCGAAAGATGTCTATCTCGATTTCGTCGGCAAGTACCGCCGGGGCGAAAAATTCTACGGCACCCTCAAGACCACCTTGGCGGAGCATGTCTCGGCATTCAACGCGCCGATCATCGAGAAATTTAACGACCCCGCCAATTCGCGCGAATCTGTCGAAGACTTCCTGCGGGAAAACGCCAAGAAAGTGACGCCGGTAGCTCTCGAAACGGTCGAGGCCTGCCGCGCGGCCATGGGGATAGGCCACAGTCTGTACCGTGCATAACGCCATCAGCCCCACTGGGAAGTCCGCATGAAGATTCTGATCACCGGCGGCACGCCTTTGCGCTGTTCCACCGCAGAGCAGATGATCGACTTCTCGTCGGCCCCTCCGCCGCGGCACGGTCCCACGCCCGAGCCGCTCTAATCTCCCGCTGCGGCGTGGTCTCCTGACCAAGCCGCCCGCGCGACCGCAGGTCGCCATTTTCCCGGCTCCGGCCGTAGCACAGGTATCTTGCCCGTGGCACAGCCATGCCGCGAAGAGATCCCGCTGTCGCAATGGGCCGAGTGACGGCGGCATCGCCAGCGACCAAGGGTCCACAGAGGGCGGGTGAATTCTCGAGAATTGCAGCAAAAAGCCCCGAAAAACGCGTCGTTTCCCGGGGCTTTGTCTATCATGGTGCCGGAGAAGGGACTCGAACCCCCACGCCCTTGCGAGCACATGGTCCTGAACCATGCGTGTCTACCAATTCCACCACTCCGGCGATGGCTTCGCACGGCAAAGCGCCGATATGGTAGCTCACAAAGACCGTGCAGGTCAAATGCAATATGCACGTATCCAATGTGCACATATGGGAGCGTCCCGGTCAGGATGCGCCGCCAATTAACCCATGCCGGTTTGCTTCCGATTGGCACGGATGGTATGATTTACCGGTAATGTCTTGCCCGCCTTGGACTTCGTTTGATTTCCCCGCGAGTCGAGCGCGGGGTGAGCGTCAGGCCCGGAGCGTCGGAGTAGTGAGGTGTCACAGGAACGAACAGAGGCCGTGGTGCTCCGAGGCGTGGATTTCAGTGAAACGAGCCGGATCGTGACGTTCTTGACGCCCTGCCGGGGCAAGATGGCGTGCATGGCCGCCGGAGCGCGCCGCGCAAAAAGCGGGTTGGCAGGTGTGTTGGACACATTCAACCGGCTCGAGATGGTGTATTACTGGAAAGACGGCCGCTCGGTTCAGAAACTGGGCGAAATCTCGGTGCTGGACACGTATCCGTTGCTCAAGGCGGACCTCGAGAAGTCCGTCTATGCGGCGTTTCCGCTCGAGATTGCGTATCGTGCGGCACAGGAAAACGAGCCTTCCCAAGCGCTGTATGCCGCGCTCACGCGGGGTCTCGCGTCGATGGCACATTGGACCGGCGACGCCCGGACGCATGCCGCGTGGCAGGCGCTGCATCTGTTGTCGGCCGCCGGGTTCGAGATGACGCTGGCCCCGCGCGGTTCGCGGCCGTGGGTATGGTTTTCGTGCGACCACGGCGTGCTCGATCCTTCGCAGCGCGGAGACCGGCGCTTGGATGCGCAGGGCTACGACAGCCTGTGCGCCTTGGCATCTGCGCGCGAGGCGTGTCTCGATGTTGCGGACAGCGCCGAGGTTTTTGCGGCGGTGCGCGGCTACGCCGCGCGGCAGATGGAGACGAGTTTTCGCAGCTTGCGAGTGATAGAACAAATATTCGAGCGCCGTCCCCGATGATTACGGCGGGATAGGGTTTGGATCAGGCACGGATTGCATGGTAACACCGTTTAAACAGATTCGGAATTTCTGCATTATCGCGCACATCGACCACGGCAAGTCGACCCTGGCCGACCGGCTGCTGCAATTCACCGGGGCGGTGGACGAGCGCAACCTGCGCGAGCAGACGCTGGATACGATGGACCTCGAGCGCGAGCGCGGCATCACCATCAAATCGGTGGCCGCCCGGTTGAACTACACCGCCGAGGACGGCCAGGACTATGTCCTCAATCTCATCGACACCCCGGGGCATGTGGACTTCTCGTATGAGGTGTCGCGGAGTCTGGCCGCGTGCGAAGGGGCCTTGCTGCTGGTGGACGCCGCCCAGGGAGTCGAAGCGCAAACGCTCGCCCATGCGTACAAGGCCATCGAACAGGATCTCGAGATCATCCCCGTCATCAACAAGGTTGACCTTCCCAGCGCGGACGTCGACGGAGTGCGCCATCAGATCGAAGATGTGGTCGGGCTGGATGCCAGCGAAGCCATTCTCACAAGCGCGAAATCGGGCGTGGGCACACGCGAGGTGCTCGAGGCTATTGTGAAGCGCGTGCCTGCGCCGCGCGGCGAGCGCGAAGGACCACCGCGCGCGCTGATTTTCGACGCCAAATATGATCCCTACCGCGGCGTGGTCATCTATGTGCGGGTTGTGGACGGGCATCTCGAGAAGAATCAGCGCGTCTTGCTGATGTCCAACAGCGAGAAATATGAGATATCCGAACTCGGGTTTATGACACCGGCGGTCTGCCCGGCCGGGGCCTTGCACGCGGGGGAAGTGGGCTATCTCATCTGCGGCATCAAAACCCTCGAAACAACCAACATCGGCGACACGGTAACAGACGCGCTCCATCCTGCCGAGGCCCCGCTGCCCGGATACAAAGAGGTTCTGCCGGTCGTGTTCTGCGGCATGTATCCCGCGGCAACAACGGATATCCAGGAATTGCGCGATGCGCTGGACAAATTGCACCTCAACGATGCATCCTTCCAATATCAGGGCGACAATTCGGATGCGCTGGGCTTGGGATTCCGGCTGGGATTCCTCGGGCTGCTGCATATGGAGATCATCCAGGAGCGGCTCGAACGCGAATTCGACTTGACGCTGGTGACGACGGTGCCCAACGTCGAGTATCACGTGTACACGTCGGATGGACAGATGCGCGTAGTGCAAAGCGCCTCGCAGATGCCGCCCGCGGCGAGCATCGATCGCGTCGAGGAACCCTATATCGAGGTCGAGATCATCACACCGACAGAGTACTTGAGCCCGATCATCGAGTTGTGCAAGAAGAAGCGCGGCATGCATGTGCGTGTCGACTACCTCGACGCAAAGCGCTGTCTGGCGGTGTATCAGATGCCGCTGGCCGAGATCGTGCTCGATTTCTACGACAAGCTCAAGACATGCAGCCGGGGCTATGCCTCGCTCGAGTACCACATGATCGGCTATCGCGAGGGAGACTTGGTCAAACTCGATATCCTACTGAATGGCGAACCGGTGGACGCGCTGTCGACGGTGGTCCACCGCAGTTCGGCCGA
>SLSB01000365.1 GCA_007130675.1 Candidatus Hydrogenedentota bacterium
AAGAACAGTTCTGACAACATGCATCGCCATAGCGGGGTCATTGCAGCGCCAACGGAATCATGAATTCATCCATTTTGATCTGCAGCCCAAACTGGCTGTTTTCAAGGTTAAGTTAGCGCTTGTGGGAGACACCCCCCGACAGACACTGTTGACGACTAGACCGCATTTCTCAGATTAAGGCGCATGGCAGCCTCGCGGCGCAGGTCTTGAATGGTTTCTGGCAACAGGCGGGAATCTGGACGCGTACTGAGGATTCTCGGCGGGCGGCGGGCGCTATGTCGGCGGAATCCGGCTGATCGAAGAGCGCTCATGCACCCAGGTTTGTGCAAGTACTTCCTTTATGTTTGCAGCCATACGTGCTACAATGGGCCTTGCGCGAACATCACGGAAGAGGCTGCACATTTTCATGAAACAACGAACCTTACAGGTTGTCTATATTCTCTGCTCGACGTATGACGACGAGGGCTATCCTCTGCGTTTCCACCGGGGGATTCTGCCGTCAAATACGTTGAACTGCCTGCGGTCCTTGACGCTCGAGGTTGCCGGAACCGGCGCCCTCGGGCCCGACATCGAGGTCGAGGTCTCGATCTACGACGATACCGTACAGCGAATCCCCGTGCAGCGGATTGCGCGCCTGCTGCGCCGCAAGAATGCGGACCTGCTGGTCGGGCTGGTCGGCGTTCAGTCGAACCAATTTGTGCGCGCGACCAACCTCGCGAGCCAATTCCGCGCGTTGGGCGTGCCGGTGGTGGTGGGCGGTTTCCACGTCAGCGGCATGCTGGCCATGTTCGATGAGGTCACGCCCGATCTCCAGCGGCTGCTGGATATGGGCGTCTCATTGTTTCAGGGCGAAGCAGAAGCCCCCGGCGCGCTGGCAGGGCTGCTGCGTGATGCGTTGGCGGGTGAGCTCAAACCCATCTACCGGCAGGCCGAGTTCCCCGTGCTCACACACGCCGGAGCCCCCGAACCGGATCTCGAGTATCTCAAGCATTTCAAGAGCAGTTCGATGGGCACGATTGATACAAGCCGCGGGTGCCCGTTCGGGTGTTCGTTCTGCTCGGTGATCAACGTCCAGGGCCGCCGGTTGCGCAGCCGCTCGGCCGAATGCATTCTCAAATCCATCCGCGCCAGCTACACAAAAGGCATCGACATGTGGTTCTTCACCGACGACAACCTGTCGCGGAGCCCCGTGTGGGAGGAGTTGTTCGACGGCTTGGCGGCGATGCGCGAGAGCGGTATGGACATCACCTTCATGATGCAGGTGGACACCCGCGCCTATGCCATTCCCGGTTTTGTCCAGAAAGCCCGGCGGGCGGGCTGCTACATGGTCTTTGTGGGCATGGAGAGCGTAAACCCCAAAAACATCGAGGCCATGGATAAGCGCCAGAACGATGTCGATGACTACGCCCACATGGTCGAGGTCTGGCACGAGGCGGAGGCGCTGGTGCACGTCGGCTACATCATCGGTCTGCCGGACGACACCCGCGCGTCTGTCCGCCGTGATATCGAGACCCTCATGAACGTGGTGAAAGTGGACGAGGCATCCTTCTTCATGCTCACCCCGGCGGCGGGTTCGGCCGATCACAAGCACATGGTCGAGAAAGGCATCCCCATGGATGCCGATCTCAATAACTTCGACAGTCTGCACGAGACCTTCCGGCATCCCAGAATGGCGCCCGGCGAATGGACGGCGGCCTACAAAGACGCCTGGGAAACGTTTTACAGTAAAGAGAACCTGGTGAACGTCCTGCTGCGCGCGCCGCGTGTGCGGTACTGGCAGATGCTGTGGATTGGCATGTGGTACCGCTACGCCACGCTCGAGGGCAGCCACCCGATGTTCACCGGCATCCTGAAACGGCGCGAACGTAAGGCCCGACGCCCCATCTTCCCGCGCGAGAGCATTCCGCGCTTCTTGTGGCGGTGCGTGCGCGAGACCTTCTGGACATTCCGCACCTATGCGCAGATCTTTCTCGAATTTCAGGAGATCTGGATGCTCACCCGCAAGCCCGACGATCCGAAGTGGGCGACCCTGGCCGAGTTGCGAACAAAATGGGTGAGGCTGCAGGACCGCTTGCGCGACAGCGATCTCAAAGGCCGGTACGATGTGGCCGCGCAGGAAATCCGAAACACCCTCGCATCGTCCGCCGAACGTCTCCAGCAATTGAGCGAGAGCTCGCGCATCCGGAGTCGCCGCGTGCGCAAACGGCTTCGTAAGCAAGCCGAGGAAGTCAACCAGTATCTGCACAGCTTCGAAGTGCAGAGGCCCACGTGGCGCACCATTGCCGACGCCGAGCGGTACGTGGCCGAGTCGCTGGTAAAGCGATACGAAGAACTGGCGATCAGCTATGTTGCCAAGAGGCGCAAATTTAACGCGTACCGCCGAGAGGTGCTGGGCCGATTTCACTCGTGGCGGTTTCTCACGCTCAACGTATTCGCCGTGCCCCGGCTGCTGGTGGCCGAGTTTCTGCTTGGCGTGCGGTTCATGTTCAGTTTCCTCACCCACGCATAACGGCCCCGAGACTCCGGTTTGCTCGGCAGGGCAGTGGTTCGATCATGAAATACCGGTTTCTAGAACATACGGCGGATGTGCGGGCGGAATGCGAGGGCGCCACGTTTGCCCAGCTGCTCGAGGCCGCCGCACACGCCCTGTATGCCGCCGCATTTCAACGCAGGGATGAGCGCGCGACCCGCCGCCGGGAAATCCGCATCGAGAGCGGCGGCGCCGAGGAAACCCTCGTGCGGTGGCTGCAGGAATTGATCTATCTCATGGAGGCCGAGCAATTTGCCGCGGTCCGCTTCTCGTTTGCCCATGCCGAGGAGTGCCGGGTCGAGGCCGTGGCCGAGGGCTGCGAGTATGCCGCCGAAGATCGCGCGGACGAGATCAAGGCCGCGACCTATCATGGCATGACCGTTCGCCATGACGCGCGCGGCTGGCACGCCGAAGTGCTCTTCGACGTTTAACCAACTCACGGACAAGACGCCATGAAAAACATAGAGCTGAACCGCCTTAACGATTACACATGGGAAATCCCAAAGCGCGGCAAGATGCGCGTGCCCGGCCGGGTGTATGCCGACGAACAGCTCATCAAGAAAATCCAGTCTGACAATGCTGTCGAGCAGGTGGCAAATGTCGCGTGTTTACCGGGCATTGTGGGCCATTCGCTCGCCATGCCCGACGCGCATTGGGGCTATGGGTTCCCGATCGGCGGCGTGGCGGCCATGGACCCCGACAACGACGGCGTCGTTTCCCCCGGCGGCGTGGGCTACGACATCAACTGCGGCGTCCGCCTGATGACCACGGCGCTCGATTTCGAGACCGTGCGCTCCAGGATACGCGATATCGTCACGGGACTGTACCGGGACATCCCCTGCGGGGTTGGGTCGAGTGGCGCCATCGAAAAGCTGAGCGGCAAGGACATGAACCGGGTGTTGTCCGACGGCGCGTCGTGGGCCGTCGAGCAGGGATACGGCACCGAAACCGACCTGGCCCACACCGAAGAAGGCGGCCGCCTTAACGGGGCGGACCCAGAGGTGGTGTCCGAACGCGCCAAGAGCCGCGGCGAACCCCAGCTGGGAACGCTCGGGTCGGGGAACCATTTTCTCGAGGTGGGGGTCGTGGACCGCATTGATGATGCCGACGCGGCTGCGGTCTATGGTCTCCGAAAGGGTCAGCTTACCCTCATGATCCACAGCGGCAGCCGCGGGCTGGGGTATCAGGTCTGCGACGATTTCCTGCAGGCGATGGTGCGTGCCGCCGCGAAGTATGGCATCGCGCTGCCCGACCGGCAGCTCTGTTGTGCTCCCGTCAAGACCCAGGCTGGGCGCGATTATCTCGCGGCCATGGCTGCCGCCGCCAACTACGCCTGGGCCAACCGCCAGGTCATGATGCATCTCGCCCGTGTCTCGCTGGAAAAAACCCTGGATGCTTCGACGGATTCGCTCGACATTCGCCTGCTATACGACGTGTGCCACAACATCGCCAAATTCGAGATGCACGAGGTCAACGGTGAGCGCCGCCGGTTATGCGTGCACCGCAAAGGCGCCACGCGCGCCTTTCCCGGCAGCCGCGAAGAAGTGCCCGAGGCCTTCCGCGCCACCGGGCAGCCCGTGCTGGTGCCGGGCGACATGGGAACGGCGTCGTACGTCTGCGCGGGTTCCGAGAAGGCGCTTGCCGAAACCTTCGGCAGTGCATGCCACGGCGCGGGAAGGATGATGAGCCGCACATCCGCCCGCAAAGGCGAGAGCGCGTCGGCGCTGCTGCGCCAGCTCGACGAGCAGGGAATCGTCGTCATGGCGCGCAGCAAGAAAACCGTCACCGAGGAAAGTCCCAGCGCATACAAAGATATCGACGCGGTCACGGCCGTCCTCGACACCGCCGGAATTTCGCGGCGCGTGGCCCGCATACGCCCCGTCGGCGTTGTGAAGGGTTGACGTGTAGAAGTTCCGCTCAAGTGGACTTCCGCGAATGCCCCCAATCTAAACGGGCGGCAATCTCGAGTTTGCGATCTCTTGACTCTCGCTTCCTGATTCTTATGAGACCGCCGTGTTTGCGCGCGGCAAGATGCCGCGTCTACTACACATATACGCGTATAGAGTAGATGCGGCATCTTGCCGCATTCCGGGGATTCTATAGGTCTCATGGGACCCCTATGCCTTGAAAAAGGCGGTTGAGAAGGTTCTTTGCACATTAACGTGTCATTTCGTCAAGGTTTAGGAATGTGATTCTGGCTCACTTATCTGGTTAAGGATGGAGAGTTTTTCAACCACGTGACGATTGCGCGGCAGAAGCTGTCGGGATGGCTCGAAAACGCTCGTTACCCCGCGCGGAAATGTAGCGTCCGGCCTTGTGCCGGACGTCTGGAGGACTTCTATGAAACCGCCGTGCTTGCCAAGAATGCGCGGCAAGATGCCGCGTCTACTACACATATCCGCGTATAGAGTAGATGCGGCATCTTGCCGCATTCCGGGAATTCTATAGGACTCATGGGATCCCTATGCCTTGAAAAAGGCGGTTGAGAAGGTTCTTTGCACATTAACGTGTCATTTCGTCAAGGTTTAGGAATGTGATTCTGGCTCACTTATCTGGTTAAGGATGGA
>SLSB01000104.1 GCA_007130675.1 Candidatus Hydrogenedentota bacterium
TACCGGCATCGTCGTAATAATAAGGCCGGGGAAATTTCCGGCGGCAAAGCGTCGCGAGCCGGCTGCTTAGATGGTCGATACACGCAATAGCCGTGAAGGGATCGTTGATGCCAGGAGACAATGCCCGCACGGCGATCTCGACAAGTTGGTCGATAGCGAATTCTGGATCCTCGAGAGGAATGCGCCGTTTTCCCAAAAGAAAAGCTTTTTGCGCACGTTTGGCCAGTTGTTCTGAAGTGCTGGCAGCAGGCCAAACCAATAGCAGAGGCACACCCGCGACAACATACTCACCCGGCCGCCGAAGCTGGCGCAAAACAACACCGGATTCCTGGGCTAAGGATATCAACAGCTGACTATCCACAGCCTGCACATAGCCACTCGCGGATGCTTCAATGGGATGGCCCTCGCGTTCAAACTTCTCCAAAGTCTCGAGCTCAACCGATGACGCATCCGCTCCATCTACCGTCTCTTCCGACTCCTCAGGAAAAACTGCATCAAAAACTGCATCACACTCCGCACACACCGAAGCGATTACCCAAACGGGTTGGATTGTCACTGAGACATGATGGATGAAATAGGTGAGCAGACCAAGGCTGAGTATCGCCAGTAATAATCCTATGTTCACCGATATCTGTGGCACAAAAGTCGCTTCTCCGGGCCCGCGTATCGCACGTAAAACCAGTAAACAATACACAAACGTTGCGCCGAATGTACCCAGTACCACCTGGTTTGTCCTGTCCCGCATAAAATTCCGCAGCAAACGAGGTCCAAACTGTGACGAGGCGAGCGTTAACACCACAATTGTCACCGAAAATGTCACCCCCGCCACTGTGACCATCGACCCAGCAATTGTTGACAAAAGAGCTCGTGCGCCTTCGCAACCACTGCCAAACATCCAACCCAAACTCTCAGGCAAAGACAAATACTCCGATTTATCGAGCCAGACAGTACCCACCGCCAGCACAATCGAGAAAAGCAATAAGCCAACAGGTATTACCCAGAGACTGCCGCGTATGGAGTCCCATGCTTTACGTACCAGCGATCTCACATCAAATCTCCCGGAGCTTGTTTGTTCGACATTCGACACCGACTTCTGTATGTTATCATTCTATTGAACGTATGGCCCCTTTTTTTCGTTACCGCGACAGCGACGGTGTGGCAAGCTCGACCCGGCGGCCGAGTTCCATCGATTTGCCGAACCGCACAAACTCGAAGCCGTGCCGCGCGCGGATGCTGTCGACACTTTCCATAACACGCTCCCATTTCTCGGGCTGTTTCCCGCCGAACAACTGCAACTGATGCTGGTTGTGGCGTAACGACGTGAGCGCCACGCCGATCAACCGCACACGGGCGCGGCGTTGGCGCGCCTTGGGCAGCAACGCATCAAGAGCCGCGCCCACATCGCGTTCGAGACAGGTGGGTTCGGACAGCGTCTTGGCAAACGTGTACGTGGAAAAGTCACCATACCGCACCTTGAGAGTCACGCATTTGGCTTCCATGCCGTTTTCGCGCAACGCATACGTACACCGCTCCGCCAAATACGCCAAAACACGCTCGACACGCTCCCAATCCAGTACATCCTCCGCGAACGTGGTCTCGCGGCTGATGGATTTGGGCCTCGAACACGGCTGTACCGGCGTGATGGATTCGCCGCGGGAGGCCCGCTGCAGCGCATACCCCATCGGACCAAAAGCCTGCACCAGCACCTGCATCGGAACGTCGGCAAGACGGCCTATCGTCATAATGCCAAGTTGCTCCAGCACTTCGCGCGTTCGAGGACCCGCCCCAGGCAATTTCGCCAACGGAAGAGGCCGAAGAAAATCGCGAACGTTCTCGGGGGCTATCTTCAGGTATCCGTCGGGTTTGCCCTCATCCGAAGCGATTTTGGCCACGAGTTTGTTCGGAGCAATCGCTATCGTGGACGGCAACTGGGTCTCCTCACGAATACATGTCTTGATATAGCGCGCAATGGCATCGTCGCCGCCGAAAAGCCGTTGCGAACCGCTCACATCGACATAGGCCTCGTCGATGGAAGCTATTTCAACACAAGGAGATACCCTGTCGAGAATGGCACGAACCTTCTCGGAGGCGGCCCGGTAATGCTCGAACTGTCCGCGAATGAAAATGCCGTGAGGACAACGCCGCACCGCCTCGGACAGCGGCATGGCCGAATGAACGCCGTATTTCCGGGCCTCATAAGAGGCCGTGCTCACCACCCCCCGTTTGTCGGTCTTCAACCCACCGACAATCAAGGGTTTACCCACAAGCGACGGATCGAGCACCTGCTCGACCGACGCGAAAAACGCATCCATGTCGATATGTAAGATGTGGCGCGCCATGATATAAACCTGAATCTATTTTCAGATAAAGAATACCACGGCCGTCCCGAGGTGTCAACAAAAGATGTGGCCGCTCTCCCGTATCGCCGGGCAAGCACCCATGCAACCAGAGGCGCCGCCACGTAAGGCGTTCGCACTCGTCACCGCCCCGCCTTGCGCGCCAACGGCGCGGCAAAATACCAAGCCCACCCGATAGTCTGCGGAAACGGATTCCCCACAATTCCTGATGATTGCGTGAGATTTGGAGTGCGGTGGCTTGCCGCCGCTTTGGTTTCGCCCGGCTTGCCGGGCGATCGAGGGAATTCCTCGCTGTGGCGTGGTTTCCCGACCGCGCCATTCTTACGACCGATCAGGTCTCCATCCAACGCAGAAGCCGCCGAGGACGCAAAGGGCCGCAGAGAAGACACGCGCCTCTCGCGTCCTTTCCGTACGGCCTTCAACACCTGCGTCCATCTGCGGCATCCGCGGATGGCCTTCCTGCCGACCTCGGCAGAGGGTACGAAACGGCCCAATAAATGTTTACCGTGGCGCTGTTGAAAAAACCTTCAGCATCCCGATGATTTGGCAATCGCTCGTGCATGCTCCGAGTCCTTCTCGGTTCGGTGGTGCCCCGAAGGGGCGTCCTGGACCCAACAAAAACAGATTCTCACACCTTCCTTCTAGATCGCCCTTTCAGGGCTCAGCCGTATGGGGCGTATTTCCCGGGGCGTCGGCACGCGTGACCGCATGCCTTGCCCCGGGCTATTTCAGGTCGCCCCTGACGGGGCTGCAACAAAAACCCTGAGTTTCTGACGTGGGCATAGGTTTTTCAACGGCTCCACCGGTCGCGGTACGAATGGCCCTTACGGGCCACCCCCGCAAATGCCGCAGGCACGAGCGCGGTCAGAACCCGCGCGCCCACGAAACAAAACCATCCTGCCAACGCCTCCGCAAGTGCCGAAGGCACGATAGAACGTAGCCCCGGGTGGAAACCCGGGGAAAAGGAATCCCCCACAAAAATGAGTCCCGCAAGGGACGGCAGAAACCAGCCTCAATCCCTGCCCGCACCTGCCCCGGTCAACGCTTCCCACAAGTCCTCGCGGACAAACAGCCATGACTCGGGGGCCAGTGTGGTTCGCTACTCCTTCACTGCAAGAGACTTTCACTCTCACCATCCTGCCGGCTTATCCCGGCGCTTCTCCCCATTTCTTCCGCATTTTCTTTTATAGGTTTCACCCTCTATTGCGCGCAACTATTCATATGGTAGTCCGTGAACAATGCACATATACCAAATATACCAAAGTGCGACAAGTAGGCCTAGAATGATTGCAATATGGTCGAGTCTGATGACAGCATGATACGTACTGCCCAAAATTCTCCGCCCAAATACCCAGCATAAGACCAAAATAGTGAGCGAATGGATAAGGACACCTGCGTATAACAACACCGCTGGAGCAGCACGAAGTTTGCCGTATATTGGGAACAAAAAACCGCCACAGAACAATCCAGCAGCGAATACGCTCGTGGACATTACAAGTGTATAAGCCAATCGGAAGAGACGCAATAAACGACGAGGTATACCACGCGCCTGGAGCCAAAAATCAAACTCCTCCAGCCCATCAACGGTCACCTTATAGTTACGAGACATCATGCACTTATTGGCTTCTATGCTGGTCCAGGTATAGGAACAGGTGCCGGGCTTCCTGCCGGAACCTTAAGAAATGCACCAATGCAACACAAGCAGGAACCAAGCTTCGCGATATCTCGCAAAGCACTGATCGCGTCGCAGGCCAAGCACTCTCCGGCAGCACGCGCCATATCTCTGGCGCTCCCGCCACCAAGAATAACATCGCGCAAGCAGTCCAACATTTCGCTACCGGATGATATATCGAAAACTTGGCCAATAACGCAAGCGGCCGTTTCTGCAGCACTTCCCTTGCCGTGGCAAATCTTGCTCTTAATCGTGTCGTATATATCCCACGCAATCAAGAAGGCACACCCGGCACAGCATGCCTTCTTCACCACGAACAGCCCTAACGGATCAACGCAGGTGATCGGATTCCCCCTCACATACGCATACACATTCGGCCCGTCGACCATGCCCAGCGGGTCGCGGGTGAGCCAGCGGGCGGCGGAGGGGCTGTACCAGCGGTAGGGGAAATAGTACATCTGCGCGGCGGCGTCCCACGGTTTGCCGGTGAACGCGGCGGCGAGCCCCTCGAGCGCGACGCTGCCGCTGCTCGCATAGAGTTCGCCGTACGACGAGTACTCGTAATTGCCAAGCGCCGACGTGCCGCCGTCATACAACCCCCGCGTGCTGCCGAGATGGTCCGAAGCGTAATACCGGTACGCCCCCGTTGCCGGGTTCATTCCCGCAACATCGGCCAACACCCCCGCCACCTCGGCCAACGGCGAATCCATCACGGTGCCCCTCCCGTCCGCTTCGCGCCTTCCCGGTGCATTCTCAAGATCATTTCAACGCAGAGGCCCAGAGGACGCAAAGGGCCGCAGAGAAGATCCGCGCCTCTCGCATCTCGCATCTTTTCCCGATGGCCTTCAAAATCTGCTTCCATCTGCGTCATCTGCGGATGGCCTTCCTGCAAACCCTTCGCGTTGCATCCAAGGAAGCATTTCTTCTGCCTACATTCTGCGAAAAAATCGTAGTGTCCCTGAATTTTCTCCGTTAAACATGCAGCCAAACGGCAGTAAGGAATACCGTCCCCGGACCCAAGACGGTCAAGTAGGTCATGTGCAGCGGATATCTGCGAAAGA
>SLSB01000412.1 GCA_007130675.1 Candidatus Hydrogenedentota bacterium
GCAGGGGCGTTCGAAAGCACCGGGTGGAACCGCAGGCAGGTCGAGGAGGTGCTCGAGGCAGCCATGAGCGAAGGGCAGATCAGCCAGCGCGAACGGGCTTCGGGCCAGACCTCGCTCCTCGAACTCATGGCCGCCGAAAACGAGGCGCCGCTGAACCGCCAGAAACCCGAACTCGAAGAATGGCACGAAAACCAGCTCCTGGCCTTCGAGAAGGAAATGCTGGGGTTGTATGTGAGCAGCCACCCGCTTGCCAAACACGCCGCGTTGCTCCAGCGTTACTCTTCGGCGAGCATCGCCGAGCTCTCGACTCTGCCGGAGGGCCAGGTGGTTTGCATAGGCGGCCTCGTCAGCAACACCAAGGTTCACGTGACCCAGCGCGGCAGGAAGATGGCTTTTGTAACGCTGGAAACCCTGGAGAGCCCATGCGAAGTCGTTGTGTTCAGCGAGCTGTTCGAGTCCAAAGCCGAGCTTCTGGTGCCCGACATGATCGTCATGCTGCAGGCAAAGGTCAGCTACCGCAACGGCGAACCAAGCCTGCTTGCCGAAGATATTGTCCCCATAGATGAGACCGAGAAGCGCTTCACCCAATCCGTTCATATCCGGTTGCGCACCGTAGGCCTCGACCACGCTCTTGTGACGCGCATCGCCGAAGTGCTTGATGCCCAGCCCGGCCATTGCGACGTCTACCTGCATTGCATCACGCCGAACCACGACGAAATCACCGTCCACGCCACCTCCTCATGCATGGTGGCCCCGACGGAACGACTCCAGCGCGACATCGAAGACATATTGGGAGAGGGCTGTCTCTGGTTCGCGGGCGCCAACGGGCATCCGCGCCACGATTCCTGAGACCGCCCCAAGACCCCTGACCTGCATTTCCCGAAAGGCTACGGCATCGCAGAACCGCTATTCATTGATGCGAAACCGATCGAGGAAGACTCGGATGTCCGCCGGTCAAAATCTCTCGAGTATCCGGGCTAAGTCCATGATTTGTGTGGGCCTTACAGATGCGCACATCGCCTGCTGGTTGCGCAGCACGCTTGCGATATGCCATTGTCTTCGTGCATACTGCGATGAAGTGAAGCATGAGCGGGACACAGCCACCGGATGGTTACGGCAAGAGGCGGAGTTCTGCGGGGACGTGGGAACCCGCCCGCACGGGTTCGGGGAATTCAGGGGCTCGGGCTTCATAGGTGCGCTAGGCGCCAAGGGCAGACTGGGGTAGCGTAATGCAACTAGAGACATCGCGATTCGGGGCTATGGATGTTGATCCCGATACCATCATAACCTTTACGCAGCCTATTCTTGGTTTTCAAGACTACCGGCGTTTCATCTTGCTGCCGGGGCCAAGTGCCCATTTGAAGTGGCTGCAATCCACGGAATCGGGCGACCTTGCCTTTATTCTGATGGTCCCGACCGTGGTTGTCCCAGACTACACCATCGAAATCCGGCCGTCCGAATTGGCCGAATTGGCCGTCACGGCTGTCACCGACCTGGATATCTACACCCTGGTGGTCGTACCTGAAGATAAATCGAAAGTGCGCACCAACTTGAGGGCGCCCATCCTGATAAACCACCGGCTACGCCTCGGCAAACAGGCGCTGCTTGATCACAGCGACTATCCTATCCAGTACTTCCTCGCGCAACCTCAGGAGGGCCAGGGACAGGCCCGGGAGGCATCCAATGCTCGTTCTAACGCGTAAAGAGGATGAAAGCATCATGATTGGGGACAACATCGAGGTCAAGGTGCTTGATTTGAAGGAAAGCCAGGTGAAACTGGGCATTGTCGCCCCGAAATCCGTGGCAGTACACCGCCGCGAGGTCTATCTTGCCATTCAAGCCGAAAATGCCCAAGCGGCCTCGGCTGCCCAGGAGATAGACGGCATTTCAAATCTGATCCCGCGATAACCGTTTGGGGAGAAACGCATATGGAAGTCATGATCGACGGCATTGTGGGCGAACCGCCCGAGGACTCTGCGGCCAGCGTTTTCGATGTGGTCGTCGCTATCGGCAAAAAGTTGCAAGAGCAGGGGCGTTCCATTATGGCCGTCGAGGTTGACGGCGAACCCGTCAGCGCCGAACAGCTCGTCGAGGCCATGAAAGACAAGCCGGCCACGGCCATTCAGCGTCTTTTCATCACATCGCAGGACACGCAGATGCTTGTGCAGGAATCGCTTCGTGAGATCGAGCGTACGCTTCCCGAACTGCCGCTGGCATGCCAGGAACTCGCGAAAGTCTTTCAAAGCGAGTCGCCTGATGCCGGATACGAACCGTTTCAGCACCTTGCGGCAATCTGGAGTGTGCTGAAAGAACGCGAACTCATGGTGGCCAACGCGCTCGAGATGCCCCTCGAGGAGCTTGTGATCGACGATCTCAGCGTCGAAACGTTTCACGACGATCTAAATAAATACCTCAGAGAAGCCACGGAAGCGCTCAAAGTGAAAGATTCCGTCTTACTGGGCGATCTCCTCGAGCATGAGTTGGCGCCGCGAGCCGAAAAGGAGGCCCAGATCGTCGCTTTTCTCAAAGAAGAGGCCGAGCGGCACACAAGGTAGCTCATGACCGCGCCGCGCATACTTACGTTCAACTTTCACGAACCGTATCTTTGCCTGATGGCGCGCACCGGGCTGCCCTTCGTCATAGGAAACTACAGCGAACCGCCTCTCGCCCGCACCTGGCAGCAACGGTACCGCCCTATTCCCGGCACGTTTACGTTTCTCGATGAAGAGATCTGGCGGCGCGAACTGTCGCAGGGCCGGTTCGACGTAGTTATTGCCCAGAACGAAACCAATGCCGCCAATATTTGCCAAGAGGTGGTCAACACGCGAACCCCGCTCATCCTGGTCTGCCATAACCGGCGGACCTTCCTCGAGACGACCATCCAGCATGCATCGGGCAACCAGCATGAGATGTTTCAGCGCCTGCTGGATACGCTGAGGGAATTCGCCGAATTCGTGTTCATCTCGGAAAGCAAACGCGATGACTACGGTCTTCCCGGGCGCGTCATCCGCCCCGGCATCGATGTTGACGACTACGGCGGCTACACGGGCGAGATCCCAGCGGTTCTGCGCGTGGGCAATTGCATGCGTATGCGCAACCGGATGTTCGACGTGGATTTTCAGGAGCGGCTCTGTGCCGGTCTGGCCAACCGCGTCGTTGGCGACAATCCAGAGATTCCTGCGTCGCAGCCCGCCGAATCCTTCGATGAACTGTGCCAACTCTACCGCAGCCACCGGTGTTTTCTACACGTCACCCGTGAGGAATACGAGGACGGATACAACCTCGCCATGCTCGAGGCAATGGCCATTGGAATGCCCATCGTTTCGCTGGCGAACCCGACTTCCCCGCTCACCGACGGGAAAGACGGCTTTCTTTCATACGATGCTGACGTTCTGCGCGGGCACATCGAGCGACTGCTCGAGGACCACGCGTTCGCGCGGGAGATAGGCGCGCGCGCCCGTGAAACCGTGGCCAGCGCGTTTCCTATTGAACCGTTTGCCGAGAAATGGCGCGAAGCAATCGAGTCGGCGGCCGCGCGCAGTCCCCGCCAGCACGCGGAAAGCCCTCCTCAGCGCGCCACTCCCCCACCCGCCAGCACCGGGAAAGACTCCGAGGAAACGCAGTCCAAACATCCCGGCGGGGCGTTTCGTCGGCATTGCAACGGATACTTCTGCTCGCCGCGCACCGAACTGGCGGCGCACGTACCCAAAGACGCGAAGCGCATTCTGGATGTCGGCTGCGGCATGGGCGCGTTCGGCCGTTCGCTCAAGAAACGCGGCGCGGAGACCGTGATCGGCATCGAAATTGAAGAACGTCCCTGCGCCGTGGCCCGTGAAATGCTCGATGATGCCCTCTGCGGAAATATCGAAGACATGGCCCTGCCTTTCGATCCGGAATATTTCGACTGCATTACCTTCGGCGATGTCCTCGAACACCTGATAGATCCGGCAGGTGCGCTCCGGCGCGTGGCAGCGTTCTTGCAGCCAGACGGAGTCGTGGTGACCAGCATCCCGAATGTGCGATTCTGCCAAGTACTCGAGATGCTGGCCGACGGCCGATGGAAGTACGACGATGCCGGCATCCTCGACCGGACCCATCTGCGCTTTTTTACCGCCGTTGAGATTCCGCTCATGTTCGAGCAGGCGGGTTATCAACTGGCCAGGTTACAGCCGCTGACGATGCTCGACCCGAGCCAGCTGCCGAGAAATGCCGACGGGGGCTTCACCTTGGGCAAGGTGACTGTCGGACCTTTGACCGACGCCGAGTATCAGGATTTTCTCGTGTACCAGTATGTCGCCACCGCTTGCAAGGCACCGGACACGCCGCTGGTGCGCGCACAAGCCGCGTTGTCCGAACACCGGTACGAGCAAGCCTACAATATCGCGTCATCGGCTGCGGTTACGAATACAGTCGAACAGAATTTCATTATGGGCCAGGCCCTTGCCCGCATGGGGAAGCTGGACGCGGCTGAAGCCATTTTGCGCGAGGCGCTCGAGGGCGCGCCCGAACGCAACGATATCGCGGGACAACTCGGGGCCGTCCTGGTGGTCATGAGCCGCGCCGCAGAAGGGGTGCCTCTTCTCGAGAGGGCTATTGCCGCGACGCCCGATGACTACCGTGCCCTGGGCGCGTTGGGCATGGCGCTCTTGGCCAGCGGAGACAGGGAAGGCGCGTTCGAGCACATGCGGACGTCTCTTGAACTTTCCTTTGATAACCCGGATTTGTTTCAATGCTTTGTCGAACTGGGCGAATCCCTGGGGCGTATCGAGGAAGTCGAACCGCTCCTCCGCCGCTTTGTCGAGTTCTATCCCGGAAACACCGCCATGGCCATGCGTTTGGCGCGTGCGCTCATCCGCCTCGAAAAAAAGGAAGAAGCGCGCGACCGGCTCGAGACGGTGCTATTATTCGACAGCAGCAACGAGGAGGCCCGGCGTTTGCTCGAGGAACTATCGTAAGTGAAGCCGCACGCGCATCCCGTGGGCGGTAGTGAGGTGTCTCTGACGCAGCTATGATGAAACCCGCGCGAGAATGGACGGACGAACTGGCCGAAGCAGTGCTGCCGCCCGAGGTGGTTCAAGAAACCGGGC
>SLSB01000203.1 GCA_007130675.1 Candidatus Hydrogenedentota bacterium
CGATTGCAGCACTACGTCGAGGGTTGTGCCGGGCATTCAGCCCGGACATTGTGGGGGTAGCTCGCGCACCCAGCCCTTCCTGATGGGCTTGGTATGTTGCCACGCCGTTGGCGCTCCGGAGGGGACATGGACGCCTTGACTTGCTCACCTCCCGGGTGTCTCAATACGCAAAACCTGCGACCAGAAAGCCGAGGGATCTATGCTACTTTGCCTGCGATTAGGCGAGGATTCGGGGGCCCAGGCGGAAATGGCGGCCTGAAATTGACTTGCTTCCGAGGGCGTTGCTATACTTCTTTAATTGTCTTGGCATGCCAACGCGGTCCAGGCAGCCAACTTACACAGCATGAACCCGGTGGTGGCCCAGCGGGTTTGGAC
Organism: Candidatus Hydrogenedentota bacterium; assembly: GCA_007130675.1. Lineage (GTDB taxonomy): Bacteria > Hydrogenedentota > Hydrogenedentia > Hydrogenedentales > SLHB01 > UBA2224. The sequence continues at coordinate 376 of SLSB01000203.1, forward strand.
GAGGGTTTTCTGCTGGGGCGTGGCCAAGTGGTAAGGCATCGGCCTTTGGAGCCGACATTCGTAGGTTCGAGTCCTACCGCCCCAGCCAGTTTTATGTTGGAGCGCGGACGTCTTTGCGCCGGGGCTCGCGTGCCCGGTGGTGCTCTCGGGCTTCCGGGTGAGATGGCATTGGCAGGGGGTGGCGTGTTTTGGCTTACAGCGATGAAATGAAAATCTTTGCCGGGACGGCCTCGGACAGTCTTACGGAGCAGATCTGCACCCACTTGGGACTGGGCTGCGGCAACGCGCAAGTGCAGCATTTCAGCGATGGCGAGATTCGGGTCCAGTTTGAGGAGAACATCCGCGGGAAGGATGTGTTTCTGGTAAACAGCACGTCGCCTCCGGTGAACGACCATTTAATTGAGTTGCTGATACTTATCGATGCCGCGCGGCGGGCGTCCGCGGCGCGCATCACGGCGGTGCTGCCGTATTTCGGTTATGCGCGCCAAGACCGCAAAGACCGGCCGCGGGTGCCCATTACGGCGAAACTGGTATCGAATTTGATTGTTGCCGCGGGCGCCGACCGGGTGTTGACCGTGGATCTGCACTGCGACCAGATCCAAGGTTTTTTTGATATTCCGGTTGATCATCTCAGCAGCGAGATCGCGTTTACGAGGCACTTTCGCCGGCTTCGGCCCGATGACGATCTGGTGGTTGTATCGCCGGACACGGGCAGCGTTCATCGTATTCGGCGGTTTGCCAACCGATTGGAGGCGCCGCTTGCGATTGTCGACAAGCGCCGGCCGAAAGCCAATGTGTCCGAGGTGATGAATGTCATTGGCGAGGTGAAAGATCGCCGTGCGATCATTTTTGACGATTTGATTGACACGGGCGGCACGTTGGTGAAGGCTGCCGACGCGATTAAGGAGCGTGGCGCGGTCGATGTGACCGCCTGCGCGACCCATGCGGTGTTCAGTGGCGGCGCCGTCGAGCGCATCTCGGGTTCGGTGCTCGAGGAAGTGTGGGTGAGCGACTCGATTCCGTTGTCCGAAGCGGCATCGGCGTGCTCCAAGATTAAGGTGTTGTCGATTGCGTCGCTGATTGCCGAAGGAATTCGCCGCATTCACGCGGAAGAATCACTGAGCATATTGTTCGAATGACATCGATTTGGAGGCAAATACACGATGGAACTGCACAAACTAACCATTGACGTACGAGAGGATGCCAACGGAAAGGGCGCGGCCCGGCAGCTTCGCAGGTCCGGCCAGATTCCCGTAGTCCTGTATGGCGGCAACAAAGAGCCGGTCTCGGTCCAGGTGGAGGAAAAAGAATTCATCCATCTCATTCACGGCCGTGGCGGCGAACATGCCATCGTCCAGCTCGAGTGCGGCGCCGATCCCGGGCTGAACAGCCCGGCCATCCTCAAGGAGGTCCAGCATCACCCGATCCGCGGCGATGTATTGCACGCCGACTTCATGCGCATCCGGCTTGATGAGCGCCTTCAGACGCTTGTGCCGATTGTCTTGACGGGTCAGGCCAAGGGCGTGGTCGAGGGCGGGGTGCTCGATCATCAACTGCGCGAAGTCGAGGTCGAGTGTCTTGCGCTCGACGTGCCCGAGCAGATCGAGCTGGCCGTTGACGATGTCGGTATCGGCGAAGGCCTTCACGTGTCTGACCTTCAGGTTTCGGATAATGTGACCATTCTTACGGAATCCGACCGGTCCGTGATGGCGATTCTTGCGCCGCGGGTCGTCGAGGAAGAGGCGCCCGAGGGTGAAGAAGTCGAGGGCGTGGTTGAAGGCGAAGAGGCCCCAGCTGCCGAAGGTGCTGACGAAGGGGACTCCTCGAAGGACGCAGAGTAAACCAGGCTTGGCCTTCCGTATGATGCCGCGACGGCTGCTTGCATGGAGATGATTGCCTTGGCAGAGAGATGCAACGGACGGCAGGATGAACGACCGGGACCCAGGGCGTGAAACTCATCGTTGGGCTGGGCAATCCGGGTCAGAAATATCGCGATACGCGGCATAACGCCGGGTACCGCGTGGTAGACACTTTGGCCGCGCGCCTGCACACGGCTTTCTCGAAAGAGAAGTATCATGCCCTGGTAGCTGAAGCGCGCCTCGATGCGCGCCGGCTGGTGCTGATGAAGCCGTTGACGTTTATGAACCGAAGCGGGTTGGCGGTGCAGCGCGCCGTGCGTTATACGGGTGTGAATCTTGCCGATGTGTTGGTGGTCGTTGACGATGTGCATTTGCCCTTGGGCCGCGTGCGGCTGCGTGGAAGCGGCAGCGCCGGGGGCCATAACGGATTGAAGTCGATTATCGATCACCTCGGCAGCCAGGATTTTCCGCGCCTCCGTCTTGGTGTGGGCAGCGCGGAGATATCCGCCGAGATGGTGAATCATGTGCTGGGTGTATTTGCTGCGGCGGAACGCCCGGAGGCCGAGGCGATGATTGGCCGGGCCGCGGATGCCGTGATGCGTTTCGTGACTGACGGTCTGGAACAGACCATGAGTGTTTTCAATTGATGGAAGCCGGCAGTTGATGCCGGCGATTCGGGAGCCGATATGCGACATATCATTAGCATTCTCGTCGAGAATCAGTTCGGCGTGCTGGCGCGGGTATCGGGCCTGTTCAGCGCGCGCGGCTACAACATTGACAGTCTGTGCGTGGCTGAGACCGAAGACCCCGCCGTCTCGCGTATGACGGTCGTTGTGCACGGCGACGACAGAGTGCTCGAGCAAATCGAGAAGCAGTTGAAGAAGCTCGTCGAAACGATAGACGTTACCGACCTTACGGGCGAAGCCCATGTCGAGCGCGAGCTGGTCATGGTGCGCGTGAAGGTGACAGGCAAGAAGCGCAGCGAGGTCATCGAGGTCGCGAACATTTTTCGCGCGAAGGTCGTTGACTTGAGCCCCGGTTCGATCGTGGTCGAGGCCACGGGGTCGGCGGGCAAAGTCAAGGCGTTTATTGATATGATGCGCCCCTTCGGCATCGAGGAGTTGGTGCGTACCGGAAAAATCGCCATCGGGCGGTCGCTTGACAACCAGGGGAAAGGATAATCAACCATGGCCAAGATCTATTATGAGAAGGATGCCGACCACGGTGTGCTCAGCGGCAAGACCGTCAGTATTATCGGGTTTGGAAGCCAGGGCCACGCGCACGCCCAGAACCTTCGCGACAGCGGCGTCAATGTGGTCGTAGGTGAGCTGCTTGACGAAAACAACCCGAATTACAAGGCGGCGAAAGAAGCGGGGTTCGAGGTGATGACGGCGGCCGAGGCCGCCCAGCGCGGCGATGTGGTTGTGCTGCTCGTGCCCGACACCATTCAGAAGACCGTGTACGAAAACGATCTGAAGCCGCACCTCGTGGCGGGCAACTCGCTCATGTTCGCGCACGGGTTCAACATCCACTTCCAGTTTATCGAGCCGTCTCCGGACATCGACGTGTGGATGATCGCCCCGAAAGGCCCGGGGCACCTGGTGCGCGAGGAATTCGTGAAAGGCGCGGGGGTTCCGTGCCTCGTGGCCATTCACCAGGATGCAAGCGGAAAGGCCCTGGACAAAGCGCTTGCGTACGGGTCGGCAGTGGGCGGCGGCCGTGGCGGCATTATCGAAACCACGTTTAAGGAAGAGACCGAGACCGACCTGTTTGGCGAACAGACGGTGCTGTGCGGCGGTTCGGCCGCGCTGCTCAAGGCCGGCTTCGAGATTCTCACCGAGGCGGGGTATCAGCCCGAGATCGCATACTTCGAGGTGCTTCACGAGTTGAAACTGATCGTCGACTTGTATTACCGTGGCGGCTTGAGTTTCATGAACTATTCGGTCAGCGACACGGCGGAGTACGGCGGCTATACCGTTGGCCCGCGGGTCATCACCGAGGAGTCGAAGGCGGCTATGCGCGAGGCGCTCAGACGCATCCAGAACGGCGAATTCGCCAAGGAATGGATGGAGGAATACGCGTCAGGCGGAGCGAACTTCAAAGCGCTCCGGGAGGCGGAGGCTTCGCATCCCGTCGAGCAGGTGGGAGCGGAACTCCGCAAAATGATGACCTGGATCAAGTGACCCAGGGGCCGCGGCAAACGCCGCGGCCTTTTTTTTGGCCCAATTGAATCGTACCGTTGCGCCCTGGCGGGGCGGGGAGGCTTGGACATCCCAAGCTCCCGAAAAGGAGGACATGTGTGAAGACGTTATTGCGCCTGCAGGAACTCGATTTGCGCATTGAGACATGTAAGGCTCGCGAGTCCGAGATTCCGAAGCAGAAAGAGAAGTTTCTCGTGCAAAAGGAACGGTTCGAGGCGGAACTCGCCGAGCGGGAGGAGGCGATCAAGAGACTCCAGCTTGCGCAGCGCGAGTGTGAGGGCGATATCGAGCAAAAGCAGGCGCAGGTCGCCAAATACGACGAGCAACTGTTCGCGGTTAAGAAGAACGAAGAGTATCAGGCGCTCCTTCACGAAATTGACCTGCTCAAGAAGCAGATTGGTACGCAGGAGGAACGCATTATCTCGCTGATGGTCGAGTTGGACGATGCCAAGGCCCGTTTCGAGGAAGACCAAAAACGTGTCAAAGCCGAGATCGAGGCCCTCGATAAACAATGCGCGGAAGTTGATGCCGAGCTTTCCGAAGCGGTCAAGGACCGCGCCGCTCTCGAGGAAAAGCGCGAACCCCTTCTTGAACAGGTTGAGCCAGGACTGTTGTCCAAATACCGCCGCATTCGCGCCAACAAGACGACCGGGCCCGCCGTGGTGCCGCTGCGTGGCGAAATTTGCTCGGGCTGCAACATGAACGTGCGTCCGCAAATCGTAAACGAAGTGCTGGCGGGTGAAATCCGTGCGTGTTCGCAATGCGGCCGCCTGCTGTATGACAGAGAAACCCTTTCCAAACACGAGCAAAACGCCGGCACCTCCGCATAATCCGGCCGCCCCGGCGTCCCTTGATCGAATGGGTAATCCCGGCGACAGATATCCGCGCTTGGAAGACGGGACGGCAGTGGGGAGGACGCTTTCGAAACTGCCATTTTTCTGAGGTTCCGCTGCCGCGTTGAGGTCAATTACGTCCGACGCACAGGCCGCTACCCTTGTTCACTCTAAACTCCTTGGCATGCGCCTCCCCTCGCGGGAACAGTTGGGCACGGTGTTTGTGTTCATCTCACAGACGGTGAAGGCGGTACTTCCGGATGATGCGGGGGACTTAATTCACGCGGGAATCTATGATAGTCTACTGCTATGCGGCGTCCCACAATGGCGGGAGTTCATGCTGCACGCAGCGGGTGCCAAAGTCAGGCATGGTAAAGGATTGAGAAATGGGCGAAGTTCTGGTTCGGTTTTCGATGGGTCGTCCGTGGTTGGTGACGGGGGGGATGATCGCGGTGGCCGTGGTCCTGGCGGTGCTCGCGCTGTTGCCGACGGTGTGGCCCGAGACCTTTGCGATGCTTCAGCCGGTGCGGGTGGATACCGACCCCGAAAACATGTTGAGCAAAGACGAGGCGGTTCGGGTGTTCCACAACCGCATGAAGGAACTCCTGGATCTCAGCGACATCGTCGTCGTCGGCGTGGTCAATGAGGAACACGAGCATGGCGTCTTCAATGTGACGACGCTCGAGAATGTCTATGAGCTGACCGAGTTTTCCAAAACCCTGCGGGGCGCGACCATCGGTCAGGAGGATCCCACCGCCGGCGTCAAAGCGATTGATATTATTGCGCCCTCGACGGTTGACAACATCGAGCAGGGCGCCCCCGGCGAGGTGCGGTTCGAGTGGCTGATGCCCCGGCCGCCGCGGACGCAGGAAGAGGCGCTGGCGGTGCGCGATAAGGCGCTGCGCATTCCCTTCCTCGAGGGGACCATCGTTTCGGAGGACGGCCAGGCGCTGGCGCTTTATCTGCCGCTCAGCTCGAAAGACCTGAGCTACGAAATCTACACGGCGCTGCGCAGAAGAATTGCCACGTTCGAGGGCAGCGAGGAGTACCACATCACCGGGCTCCCCGTGGCCAACGACGTGTTCGGCGTCGAGATGTTCAAACAGATGGCCATCTCGGCCCCGCTGGCAATGCTGGCCATCTTCATCCTGATGCTGCTGTTTTTCCGCAAACTGGTTCTGATTGTCTCGCCGATGATCATCGCGATGGTGTCGGTTATCTGCACGATGGGGCTGCTCGTAGTGACCGGCAACACCATCCACATCATGAGTTCGATGATCCCGATTTTCATTATGCCGATCGCGGTCCTCGACTCGATTCACATCCTTTCCGACTTCTTTGACCGGTACCAAGAGACCAAAGATCGCCGCAAGACCATGGAAAACGTGATGCGGGCACTGTTCGTGCCCATGCTGTACACATCGCTGACGTCGGCGGCGGGTTTTCTTTCGCTGGCGCTGACGCCGATCCCGCCGGTGCAGGTGTTTGGCATATTCGTGGCCGTTGGGGTGATGATCGCCTGGGCTCTGACAATCCTGTTTATTCCGGCATTCGCCACCTTTATCCCCGAGCGGCGGCTCGCGAATTTCGGGGCGGTTCACAGTGCAGACGAGGACGCGCCACCTAGCCGGGGCTTCTTGAAATGGGTGGGCGATCTTACCTATGCCCGCGCAAAACTCGTGTTGACCTTTGGCGGTGTGCTGGTCATCGCCGCCATTTACGGCATCACCCGGATCGAGATTAACGACAATCCCACGAAATGGTTCAAGCAGTCTCACCCGATTCGCGTTGCCGACGCGGTCCTCAACGCGCATTTTGGCGGCACGTATATGGCCTACCTTGCGCTGTTCCCCGAAGGCGAGGATCCTGCCAAGCTCTCGGTCGAGCATGTTGACCGCCCGGTGGCGCTTCCGGAAGAGCCCGTTCCCGGACCCACAGACCCCGCCCTGCCCGAGGGTCTCGGGGCCGGCCCAGGTGGCCCCGCTTTGCCCGAGGGCCTAGGTGGCGGGACCAATGCCCCCACGCTTCCCGAAGGGTTGGGCGGGACGCCGGATGCTCAAGTGAATGCCGCCCCGGCATTGCCAGCGGGGCTTGGCGGTGAACCCGACGAGGAAACCGAACCGGCGGCGCCAGCCCCGCCCGACGAACAACCGGTCGAAGAAGTGTTCAAAAATCCGGAGGTGTTGCGCTACATGGCCGCGCTCCAGGAGCATCTGCTGACCACCGGCGTAGTAGGCAAGTCGAATTCGCTGACGGACATTGTGAAGACCGTGCACCGGGAGCTCATTGACGGGTCGCCCGAGGCATTCCGCGTGCCCGACACGGAGGCGGGCGTGGCGCAGTGCCTGGCGCAGTACCAGAGCAGCCACCGACCTCAGGACCTGTGGCGCATGGTGACGCCCGATTACCGGGTTGCGAGCATTTGGGTGCAGTTGACCAGCGGCGACAATCGAGACATGTCGAAAGTGGTGGACGCGGTCGAGGCGTATATGGCGGACAATCCTCCGCCGAAGGAGTTGCAGCACGCGTGGTTCGGGTTGACCTACATTAATGTGGTGTGGCAGGAGAGGATGGTCTGGGGCATGGCGCAGGCGTTCATGGGCAGTTTCCTGGTGGTGCTGTTCATGATGATCTTGCTTTTCCGTTCGGGTTTGTGGGGTCTGCTCTCGATGATACCGCTGACGGTCACGATTGGTCTGATTTACGGTGTGATCGGGTACATCGGCAAGGATTACGACATGCCGGTGGCGGTGTTGTCGTCGCTTACGCTGGGTCTTGCGGTGGACTTTTCGATCCACTTCCTTGCGCGGTCCCGTGCGATTTACGCCAGCCACGGCTCGTGGGTCAAGGCGTATCCGCATGCGTTCGGCGAACCGGGCCGCGCCATCATGCGCAATGTTATTGTGATCGCGGTGGGGTTTCTGCCGCTGCTCGCCGCGCCGCTGGTGCCCTACATAACCGTCGGTTTCTTCCTTGCGGCGATACTATTCGTGTCGGGCATGGGAACGCTGTTGTTCCTGCCGGCCCTGGTCCGGATCACCGAGCCGCTGCTCTTCCCGAAGACCAAGGTCTGCTCCATTACATGCATGTGCGGAACCTGCATTCTTACGGGGGTTACCGCTTTGCTGCTTGTGGCCATAAACGTCTATCAGTTTTTACAAGTGGGCGTCACGGCACTGACGTGGATCAGCGTGGGCGTGCTTCCCGTACTTGCTGTTGGGTGTTTTTGGATGTCGCGGCGCGAGAAATGCCGCGTGGAAGATGCAAAATGAATGCCGCGCGGACCACGCGCGTCTGTCTGAATGGTGTGATTCAGAAAGGAGGTTTGTCATGCGATATGCAGTAGGGATCCTGAGTGGCTGGTTCATTTTGTCACTCGGATTGCTGGCCACGCCCGCCGTGGCCGACGAAGAGCCAACGGTCGAGGAAATCGTCAGGAAAGCCAATCATATGGCGTATTACCAGGGCGAAGACGGCAAGGCCCGCGTCAGGATGACGATTACCGACCGGCAAGACCGCCAACGTCGCAAGGAATTCACGATCTTGCGCAAGAATATGGACGAAGAGGACCGTGCGCAGCGGTTCTACGTGTACTTCCACGAACCGGCCGACGAACGGGGCACCGTGTTCATGGTGTGGAAGCATATCGACCGCGACGACGACCGCTGGCTCTATCTCCCCGCGTTGGATGTGATCCGGCGTATTGCGGCGTCTGACAAGCGAACGAGCTTCGTGGGCTCCGACTTCTTCTACGAAGACGTTTCCGGGCGGAACCCCGAGGAAGACAACCACGAGTTGATCCGGACCGATGACACCTATTACGTGGTGAAGAGTACGCCCAAGCCCGAGAACAGGGACCAGGTCGAGTTCGATTCCTACACGACCTGGATTCACAAGGGCACATTCCTTCCGATAAGCATCCAGTTCGAGCAGAACGGCGAGGTCTACCGCGAGGCAAGCGTCAGGGCCGTCGAGGACATTCAAGGGTTCAAGACGGTCGTCCGAAGCAGCATGAAAGACCACAGCCGCGGCAGTGAAACGGTGCTCGAGTATACCTCTGTCGAGTACAACGTCGGTATGCCCGCCGACATCTTCACCGAGCGGTACCTGCGGCGGCCACCGCGCGAACACCTCGACTAGAAAAAGGCGGCCAGCTTCTTTGCGGGCCGGATGCGGACGCGTCCGGTCCGCTTGACAATGCGGCACGGATTCCATAAGCATGGCGGACATTGATGCGCCGCTGGGGCGCTCACGACAGGGAGTAGTGAAATGACGAGCGTGTATGTCACCCGTTTCTGTGTCGCCTTTGCCGTTATGCTGCCGCTTGCGATGTGTGCCGTGGCAGAGTCAAGTGCGGTAGATATCGGAACCCGGCTCGAATTGTTTGTCGACTATCATCTCATTGACGCGATGGAAGGGACGCGCCTCGAGCTTCATGAACCCATTCCCGGCGAAACGGTTCTGACATTCGACCAACCCTGGGAGGGGCGGTTTTGCGGGTACGTCACCGTGTTGCGGGACGGCCAGCGCTACCTGCTCTATTACCGGGGCCTTCCGGTAGCCCGTGCCGACGGTTCGGATTCCGAGGTGACGTGTGTGGCGCTCAGCGTTGACGGCATACACTGGACCAAACCGCATCTGGGCCTGTTCGAGGTCGATGGCACCCTCGATAACAATGTCGTGCTGGCCGGTCATGCGCCGTTGTCGCACAACTTCAGCCCGTTTCTCGACACGCGGCCGGGCGTGCCCGAGAGCGAACGCTTCAAGGCTCTGGGGGGCACGGAGTCGAGCGGGCTGGTGGCGTTTATCTCGGCCGACGGCTTTCGATGGAGCAAGCTGCAGGAGGAACCCGTCATCACCGACGGCAAGTTTGACTCGCAGAACGTGGCCTTCTGGTCGGAGGCGGAAGGCGTCTACGTCTGTTATTTCCGCACATGGAGCGGAGGCGGCTGGGCGGGCTACCGCACGGTGAGCCGGGCCACCTCGCCCGATTTCGTGAACTGGTCTGAGACCGAGCCCATGACGTTTGGCGATGCGCCGATGGAGCACCTCTACACCAACCAGACCCTGCCCTATTTCCGCGCCCCACACATCTACACCGCGATCTGTGCCCGGTTTTTGCCGGGTCGGCGCGTGGTGACGCCCGCGCAGGCCGAGGCCTTGGGCGATTTCGCGGGTTACTCGGGCGATTGTTCGGATACGGTGTTCATGACGAGCCGCGGCGGCACCCGGTACGACCGCACCTTCATGGAAGCCTTTGTACGTCCCGGTGTAGGTCTGAGCAACTGGATGTCACGCACCAATTACCCGTCGTACGGCCTGGTGCCCACGGGGCCCGCAACGATGGCCTTCTATATCCAGCGCGATTACGCCCAGCCCACGCATTACCTCCAGCGGATGACACTGCGCACCGATGGATTCGCCTCCGTGCGCGCCCCGTACGACGGCGGCGAAATGCTTACCAAACCCCTTCTTTTCGAGGGGAGCGCGTTGGTTATCAACCACGCAACATCGGCAGCGGGCAGCATCTGGGTAGAGATCCAGGATGCCTCAGGCAATCCGCTGCCCGGGTTCACGCAAGAAGACGCCGATGAAGTCATTGGCGACGAGATCGCCCGCACGGTCACGTGGAACGATAACGCCGATGTCAGCGCGCTGGCCGGGCAGCCGGTCCGGCTGCGGTTTGTCATGAAGGACGCCGACGTGTATTCGATGCAGTTCCGGTAGGGCGAACCAGCATCCGAAACGTCGCCCGGGGAACCGGTCGGCGATAATACGAGACTCCGTACCATTGAGCGAAAGGAACGGTGAATGAAGAAGAAAGTGGGCCTCAAGAAGACAACATCACGCCGCCAATTCATTGGTCAGGCAGCCGCGCTTACGGCCTTCTCGATTGTGCCGCGCCACGTGGTGGCCGGCGCCAACGAACCGCCCCCCAGTGAAAAACTCAACATCGGCTGTATTGGCGTTGGCGGCATGCAGGGCGCCGGCGACGTCAGATCCGTGAGTGGTGAGAATATCTACGCCGTGTGCGATGTGGACGCGGAGTTTCTGGGCAGAATATCTGAGCATTTCCCCGAGGCGAAGCAGTATCGGGATTTCCGCGAAATGCTGGACAAAGAACACAAGAATCTCGATGCGGTCACCATTACGACGCCCGACCACATGCACGCACACATGGCGCTGTGGGCTATGGAACGCGGCCTGCACGTGTATTGCCAGAAACCGCTCACGCAGACCGTGTGGGAATCCCGTTTGCTCGCGAAGGCCGCGGAAAAGTACAACGTGGTCACTCAGATGGGCAATCAGGGCTACTCGTCGGAAGCGACGCGTGTCTCCTGCGAAATCATCTGGAACGGCGACCTCGGGGACATTACCGAGGTGCACTCGATGAGCGGCGGCGGGTTTGCGCGCGAGATCACCCAATGGCCGGCCCCGGAACCGATCCCCGAGACACTGAATTGGGACCTGTGGACCGGCCGCGCCGCGCGACACCCCTACAGCTCGCAGATTCACCCGATCAACTGGCGTGGATTCCTCGAGTATGGCTCGCAGATGATCGGCGACTGGGGAATCCACATGCTGGGACCGGCGAACTGGGCTCTCCAGCTCGACAGTCCGGTGAGCGTCGAATGCACGGCGGTCGAGGGCGTCAATCCGGTCACATTCCCGCATTATGCCTGCAAAATGGAGTTCCCCGAGCGCCCGAATCCGTACGTACCCGCGGGGACCATGCCCCCGGTGACCGTGTATTGGTATGAAGGCTCGATGACCAGAGAATTCACGCCGCCCGGCGACTTGACTGCCGAGGATGTCGAGCGTTTCAACGAGATTTTCGTCGGAACAAAAGGCTATCTGGGCACCCGGGGCCGCGGCGAGGCCTTCAGCCTGCTTCCCGAGTCGAAGATGGAAGACTACGAACTGCCCGAGCCCGTCTTGAGGCGTTCTCCCGGACACTTCCAGGAATGGCTCGAGGCCTGCAAAGGCGGAGATACGCCGTGCTCGAATTTCTCGATAGCCGGGCCCTTCACCGAGTGGCTCCTGCTTGGTTCCATTTGCTGGCGCTTTCCGAATGAAACGCTGCTTTGGGATGGTCCAAACCTGCGGTTCACCAACAACGAACAGGCCAACAACTACGTGCGCCCCTTCATCCGCGAGGGGTGGGAGCTGGACGATATCACCGTGTGACAACCTCGATAGCTTCTGGCGGCGAGCCGCGAACGCAGCGCCGCTCTACGCGTTGCTGTTTCACATAGGGAGGGTCTTGGCCTGGGTTGCTGCTACGCTGCACGCGCTCATTGGTGCATATTCGCGTACATCAGCGGTTTCATCTCTCCAGCTCAATGCAACACAAGCTGTACCGGTGCGCCGGCACGAGTCTAACCGCGACCGAGAAACAGGATCCCGAAGACTACAAGGATGGTCTCAATGATCGCCACGAATACACGGCGGGAGATCCGATCAATGATGCGCTTGCCAGCAAACGAGCCGGCGACCATTACCGGGGAGATGGTCAGGCCGGCCAGCACCGCTTGCCGCGAGAAGACACCCGAAGCTCCGTAGGTGCACATCTTTGTTATGTGCATGATTGCCGTTCCGAGGGCCTCGGTGCCGATGTAGGCCCCGCGTACCAAGCCGAAGGAGAGGAAGAACGGAGCGAGAAACGGGCCTGCGCTGCCAAGATACGCGGATACGACGCCGAACACGCCGCCGATTCCCGCGAACCGGTGGGCGGGAAACCCCTCGCTGGGGCGCGGATTCAGTCGGCGCCATGCAACGGAGGCAAGCAGGAACGCGCCCAGCAGGCGCACCAGGATTGTTTCCTGGCTGCGCGCGAACAACATCGCACCCAGCACGGCGGCTGGTACGGCGCCGGCCGCAAACCACGCGACAACATCGAGCCGCACATCTTTGCGGTTGAAGAGCACCCGACTCAGGTTTCCAATGAACTGCGCGAGAGTGTACGCGGGAACTGCGTCACGAACGCCGATCAATGCGATCAACACGGGCAACAAGATAATGCCGCCGCCGGTGCCCGTCACCGCCGCCATGGTCGAGGCCGTGAACGCCGCAGCCATCAACAGAGCGATTTCTGTCAACGATACATCCATGACTCCTCATCCGGCTGACTTACAGCGTGTGGTGCCCCATCAGACGAAATCGCCCCGGCAAATCGATGCCGCATTGTACCGCCATTGCTGCAGGCGGCTCCAGCGCACCGCAGCGTTGCGAAGTCATTGGCGCGAAGTGCAGGGATTCTTGAGACAACGAATCTGTGTGTTGACATGCGCCGGCGGCTGACGCTACAATTCGTTATGTGGCGAATTAAGGCATTTATTATGCGCGAGTTCATGGACATCACCAAGGCGTTGGCGGACGAGACACGAGTTCGGGCATTGATGGCGCTCGAGGAAGGTGAATTGTGTGTCTGCCAACTCATCGAGCTGCTCGAGTTGGCGCCGTCGACGGTATCGAAGCACATGGCGATTCTGCGGCAGGCGCGCCTGGTCGAGGCGCGAAAAGAGGGCCGCTGGATCTACTACCGCTGGCCAGCCGGCAAGAAGGCCAGTCACGTTGCGTCGGCGCTGGAGTGGCTCCGTGAGAATCTTCGCGATGATCAGCGCATACGCGCAGACCGGAAGCACCTCAAAGCGATCATAAAGCTTGCTCCCGAGGAACTCTGCCGCCGTCAGACGGCCGGGGCTTGATGCGGTAACCAGCGAGGATGCGTCATGAAGATTCTGTTTCTGTGCACGGGCAACTCGTGTCGCAGCCAGATGGCCGAGGGCTGGGCACGCGCTCTCAAGGGCGGCGAGATCGAGGTGTATTCGGCGGGCATCGAAACGCACGGTCTCAACCCCAACGCGGTCAAGGTGATGGCCGAGGCGGGGGTGGACATATCCGGGCATCGTTCGAAAAACGTTAAGGAACTCTTGGGCGTCGATTTTGACTATGTGGTGACCGTGTGCGGCCACGCCCACGAGACCTGCCCCTTGTTTCCGGGCAAGGCCAAAGTGGTTCACGTAGGCTTTGACGATCCGCCCAGACTGGCCGCGGATGCCAAAACAGAAGAAGAGGCGCTCGGGCATTACCGCCGCGTGCGCGACGAAATTCGAACGTTTGTGGAACGGCTGCCCGAGGAGCTCACTGAGGAAACACACCGATGAGCAAAGAGGATTCCATACGCGAGAATGTGCGCACGGGTTACGCCGCGATCGCCACGGAAGGAGGCTCATGCTGCGGGCCGCCGCAGTCGTGTTGCGGGGGAGGCGAGGCGGCCCAACTCGCGCAGGCGATCGGCTACGATGCCGCCGAGTTAGCGGAACTGCCCGAGGGGGCCAATATGGGGCTTTCGTGCGGCAATCCGGTTGCGCTGGCGTCGCTCAAACCCGGCGACGTTGTTGTTGACCTGGGCAGCGGAGGCGGATTCGATGTCTTCATCGCCGGACGCAAGGTCGGCCCCGGCGGCCGGGCGATTGGCGTCGACATGACCCCGGAAATGGTGACCAAAGCGCGCCGCAACGCCGAACACTACCACGCCAGCACGGGCCTTGATAACGTCGAGTTCCGTCTGGGCCAAATCGAACATCTGCCCCTCGCTGACAGTTCGGCCGACGTGGTCATCTCGAACTGCGTCATCAACCTCTCGCCCGACAAACCACAGGTATGGCGCGAGATTGCGCGCGTGCTCAAACCCGGGGGCCGCGTGGCCGTGTCCGACCTTGCCCTGCTCAAACCGCTTCCCGAGGAAGTGAGTGGCATGGTCGAGGCGCTGGTGGGCTGTATCGCGGGCGCTGTGCTGGTCGAGGAAACCGAACGGATGGTCCAAGCGGCGTGCCTCGCAGGCATCCAGCTCGCGGCCAAGCCCGGTTACATCGACGCGATGACCAATATCAACGACCCTCTCTACCGCAAAATCATCGAGGCATTGCCGGAAGCTGCGAAACCGTCTGACTACATCGTGAGCCTCGAAATCAACGCGCAAAAACCGTTGAACTGTGGCTGCAGGTGAACAGACCAATAATGGCCCGCCCTCACAGCATTGAAAGGAAGCAAACATGGCCTGTGAAACTCCCACCGCTGCGCCTTCTTCCAAGGCGGGTATGAGCATATTTGAACGGTACCTGACTCTCTGGGTCGGGCTCTGTATCATCGGCGGAATCTTTCTCGGGAGAGTAGCGCCGGGGTTGGCACAAACCCTCGATGGAATGGCGATTTATGTAAGAGGCGCACCCGTGGTCTCGATCCCCATCGCCATCTGCCTGTTCTTCATGATGTATCCGATCATGGTGAAGATCGATTTCGGGTCGGTCATCAGGGCGGGGAAAAGCGGCAAACCGGTATTTCTCACGCTTTTCGTCAACTGGTGCATCAAGCCCTTTAGCATGTACGGCATTTCGCTGCTGTTCCTGGGCGTCTTGTTTCGCGGTTTTATCGGAGCGGACGCCACCGACCTGGTCAGGATGCCCTTCGGGTTGGATCTGCCCGTGGGGGCGGAGCATGGGGCGGGAACCGTTGTGATGCACGAAGGCGTGAGGATGCTCGAGGTGCCTCTCTGGCGAAGTTACTTCGCAGGCTGCATTCTCCTGGGCATCGCGCCCTGCACCGCCATGGTGCTGGTTTGGAGTTTTTTGTCGCGCGGTAACGACGGTTTGACGCTCGTGATGGTGGCCATCAACTCGCTGACCATGCTGGTGCTCTACGGGGTGCTGGGCGGATTCCTGCTCGGTGTCGGACGGCTGCCCGTGCCTTGGCAGGCGCTGCTGCTGTCCATCGCGATTTACGTTGCTCTTCCGCTGGTAGCGGGCTATTTTTCGCGCAAGTGGATCATCGGCGCGAAAGGAGACGCGTGGTTCAAGGAAAAGTTCCTGCACGTGCTGACGCCCATCACGATTATCGCTTTGCTGACGACGCTCGTGCTTCTCTTCTCCTTCAAGGGAGACACGATCTTGTCCAACCCCCTCACAATTGTCTGGATCGCCATTCCGCTGTTTATCCAGACGATGCTGATCTTTGGTATTGGATACTTCCTGGCATATAAACTAAAACTCACGTACGAAGACGCGGCCCCCGCCGCCATGATCGGCGCATCGAATCATTTCGAAGTTGCCATCGCCACCGCCGTCATGCTTTTTGGCCTCGCCTCGGGTGCGGCTCTCGCTACCGTCGTCGGCGTGCTTATCGAGGTGCCCGTCATGCTCATGCTCGTGCGCATTTGCCTCAAAACCCGGGGACTGTTCGCGGCTGGGTAAGTTCTACACATATTGTATACATACTGATCGCGCCAAAGTCCGATCTTTTCAGAGCGTTTTCCTTTCGCCAAAGAAGACCGCCTCACTCGGGCCTAAACACAGCGTTTCTCTGGAGGGCGTCCTCGTGTCCGGGCACGCGAATTGCTGTGAACTCATTGAGTGAACGGACTTCAACACGGAAGAGCGCCAAAATCTTATCTGCGTGGAATATGGCCTTTAGAATTTGTCTTCTACACAAAGACCAGGAGACCATTTTATGCCAGGCCAGGCCGCAACTAAGAGAAGCCACTGCGTGCTGTATTGGGCGAGCAGGGTGGCAATCACAGTCAGGACGTAAGCCTTGGAGACCAAACATGCTCGGCATTTTGGGTAGAGCTGCTTGCCTTACCGTGTTGGCCTTGCCGCTCATCGTCACGCGCGGGGCGACCATCGCTCTAACGGCAACGGGCCTTTCAGAAAAGGCAGCCCGGTTTCAGGCGCGTTCAGCCTTCCCAGGCTCTGGCTTTACGACGAGAGAGGCCGAGAAAGTCGCGTATCACCCTGTGCGCCGCCAGATAATCACCATTCTCATTTCCCTGATCCTGACCTTTGCGCAGACTGGTGCCGAGTTTGCCAAGCTGTACCGTTTGTTGTGGCTCGTCGCAGGTGCAGTGGTTTTGGGCGCGCTGTCGCTCAGCAGAACATTTGACCGGTGGCTGAGTCGCGTGCTGAGCTGGTTCTTGAACCGTCTGACAGACCTGGGGACGCGCGATTTCGAGAGCCTCTTGTGCGTCTCCGGGGAATACACCGTTATGGAAAAGCAGGTTAAGGAGAACGATTGGATTGCATCATGGAAAACGCCCAGATCGCACGTGTATTCGACGAGATCGCCGATTTGCTTCAATTGAAGGGCGGCAATGCCTTCAGAGTGCGCGCCTATGAAAACGCGGCACGCACCGTGCGAAACCTGTCCGAACGTCTCGAGGAACTCGTCAGAAGCGAAGAAGATCTTACCCGGATCCCGAATTTGGGCGAGAGCACAGCGGAAAAGGTCGAGGAAATTGTGCGGACAGGCACCTGCGCGCGTCTCGAGGAGCTTCGTGAAGAGTTCCCGCCGCAACTGGCCGAACTCATGCAGGTGCCCCAGCTTGGCCCGCGCAAGGTCATGGAACTGCACAATGAGCTGGATATCGACTCGCTGGAGTCTCTCAAAAAGGCATGTGACGATCGTCGGGTGC
>SLSB01000171.1 GCA_007130675.1 Candidatus Hydrogenedentota bacterium
CCGTCCAGGGATTCCGCGGCATTGGTAGCCAGGTTCATGAAGATCTGGCGCACTTGGGTTGCATCGCCCTCGATGGCCGGCAGGTCTTGAGACAACTTCAGGCCAAACTGCACGTTTTTGGGCAACGACGCCTCGAGCAACTGCGTCATTTCGAGCACAAGACCGTTGAGGTCGAGTTGCTCGACGACAAACTTGCCTTTTCCGGAGTAGGCAAGCATTTGCCTGACAAGATCGGCCAAGCGTTTCGCTGAGAGGTTGATTTGGTGCAGGTAG
Source organism: Candidatus Hydrogenedentota bacterium (assembly GCA_007130675.1). Taxonomy (GTDB): domain Bacteria; phylum Hydrogenedentota; class Hydrogenedentia; order Hydrogenedentales; family SLHB01; genus UBA2224. Next base: position 274 of record SLSB01000171.1, read on the forward strand.
ACGCGCACAGGCGACCGTACCGGCAGTTCTTCCATGGCCAAGTCGGCATTGCCGAGTATCCCCACAAGGATGTTGTTGAAGTCATGCGCGAGTCCACCGGCCAGTATGCCCAGGCTCTCGAACTTCTGGGCCTGCTGGACCTGAAGTTCGAGCCGGTGCTTCTCGGCCTCGGCCCGTTTGCGTTCGCGCACGTCGCGGCTTACGCCCACAAGACCAGTGGGCCTGCCATGTTCATCGGTCAACAGCCTGCTGACGACCTCGCAAGGGATGATGGTCCCGTCCTTATGCACATGATCGTATTCACGGGGTGGGTGCGTGTCGGCAATGCCGCGCGCGTGCGTGTCAATGCTGTCCAGTATGCCTGCTTGCGCGCGCTCGTAGGCGGGCTGCGTGAGGAAGCTGCGCATATCGGCGCCCGTTATCTCCCCGGTGGTATACCCGAGGAGCTTTTCCGACGCGGGGTTGCAATAGGTGACCCGACCGTCGGTATCAAGCATCCACACCATGTCGGAGATGCTCTCGGCCATGGTGCGGTACTTTTCTTCGCTGGCGCGCACGGCTTCCTCGATGCGGCGCCGTTCGGTCACGTCGCGTGTCACCCCGATGATGCCTGTGGGCGCGCCGGCGTCTTGCACGATCATCGCGCTGATTTCGCACATAATCACGCGCCCGTCTTTGTGGTAGTGGGGCAATTCCTCCGGTATCCGCGTGACCCAGGGATCGCCGCCGTCGGCCACGCGAACGGCAGCCTCCTGGGTCAACGAGACAAGCCGTTCGAGCGCTTCAGGAACGAGCACCGAGGCTGGGTTGATGTGCAAAATATCCTCAATGCTATACCCGAGGATGTGTTCGACCGAAGGGCTGACATAAGTGAAGCGCGACTTCATGTCCATGGTCCAGACGATATCCGAGATATTCTCGGCCATGGTTCGGTACTTTTGTTCGCTGTTTCGCAGGGCCTCTTCGGCGTGTTTGCGCGTGGTGATGTCGATGCCCGCCTGCTGAATAGCAGGCTTTCCGCCGAAGTCGATCAGCGCGGTGAACGCCTCAAGCCACTTGATGCTGCCGTCTTTGCACAGCATGCGAAACTCATAGCGGGCGGGTTCGTCTTCGCCGGCAAGGCGCCGCGCCGCCCGCTCCATAATCATGTCGCGGTCCTCGGGATGAACCAGCTCCTGCACTTGTCCACTCGACATATCGAGCAGCTCGCTGGCGCTGTACCCGCTCATGTGCTCGAACACCGAATTGACGAATACGAACCGCAGGTCCTGGATAATTACAAGGGCTTGCAGCGAATTCTCGACCAGCGACCGGTAGGCCTCGTCGCTGCGCCGTGCCTCGAGCATTTGTTCCTCGAGACGCTTCTTGGCTTTTCCGGTCTCGAGCATGCTCAAGTAGAAGGCAACAAAGAATAGGAGAATGCCGCCCATCAGCGAGGCATTGTTGACTTGTTGCCGGTTGGCAACATAAACGCGGAGATAGGGCACGCCTTCGAGAAACCCCAGCACGGTGCTGTACAGCAGGGAGAACGTCGAGGGGAGAATGACCAGCGCCGCGCCGCATGCTGCGATGACGGTGATACGCCTCGAGCGATGGACGCGCCGCAAAGTGAAACACAGAGGCAGAGCAAGCACGCACACCGCAACGAAGGCGACCAGATCGTCCAGCGGCGAGGAGTCCCAGCGCTGTGACCGCAAAATATAGTACGCTATCGCAAGCACCAGGGATAGAGCAATGGATATGCCAAACACAGCGCTTGTCGAACGCAAGCCGCTGACTTTCGGCATACGAATCGAGTCTCTCACGGTGTGTGCTCCCTCTTTCCCCCTTACTTATTCCACAGAGTATACCACAGTGATCCCGCGAATGCATAAATTTTTCGCAATAATCTTATGTTTATGCGGCCTATATACGGGGTCTACGGTTTTTATTCGACAAGAACACAAAGATGCCCTAGCGAATAGCTGCATAATACAGGCATATGGCTATTTAGGACGGTGGCCTTGGTCTGGAATGCTGCACACGCGAGCGCTCGAGGCCCGCACTCCGATGTTGCCCTGCGGTCCCTGAATCGGTTACCTTGACCGGGGAATCACCGAAGAGTGCTTCACAACAGGGGAGTGCATGTCATGACGGAAACATGGATCGTATTGGCGGTGCTGATGGCGGCAGCGGGGGGCGCGGGGGCGCTTGTTAGCCAGCCATTCGCGCAGGAAACGCGCACCGCGTTTGTGCCGGGCGAGAACATGCCGGGCGACACACCCGACAGCGAACGTATCGTGACACTTTCGGGAGTCGGAATCACCGAAGATGGCATGGTCGTTGTCTCTGGCCTGACAAACCTGAACAACCCGAAGCTCCTCGAGTATGCCGATGGCGAGTGGACCCTTCCCTGGCCGAACTGCGAGGTGCTGGGCAAGACGCCCGCGCATACGTATGCGGTAAGAACGACTGGGCGCACGCACCTGGAAATGGGACCGAGAGGCACCGTGGATCCCGAGGAGGAGCGTGTGCTGGCGAATTGGTTTGATGGGTCGCGCCGGTCGTTAATCGCGACACCCGGGCGCCTGTGGGATCGCTATTCCGATTCGGATGGCCCGATCTTCGAAACGACGGAACTGATACTGGCAGTGGCGGGCGGTCTGGACGGCGCGACGGCGGTCGGCACCTCGGGCGGCCTGTACGTCCGCGAGAACGCCGACGCCGAGTTCGCACAGCTCTATCCGGCCGATGACCGGTACTCGTGGGCGCCTACGGACGTGGCGGCGGTGGCCTACGATTCGCGTGGCCGCCTCTGGTTCGGTTCTTCGCAGGGCGCGGGGATGCGCGAAGACGGCGCCTGGACGCTCTACACGGGCGCCGAGGGGTTGCCGTACAACGAGTTCACCTGCGCCGCGCCCGGCGAAGACGGCGTGATCTGGTTTGGGACCAAGCGGGGCGCAATCCGCTTTGACGGCAATCATTGGGCGTACCGCGCGGGCCTGCGCTGGCTGCCCGACGACCACGTCAACGATATTGCGGTGGACAGCGACGGCACGGCCTGGATTGTCACCTCGAAGGGCGTCAGCCGCATCGAACGCAACACAATGACGCTCGAGGAGAAAGCCGCCTACTTTGTTGACCAGGTCGAGACGCGCCACAACCGCGACGGCTACATCACCGACTGGCGGCTCACGCGCCGGGGCGATGTCACCTCGGCGGTACCGAAGATCACGGACAACGACGGACTGTACACCGCGAAACACGGCGCCGCCATGGCGTTCCGGTATGCTCTTACGAAAGACCCGGAAGCTCGGCGCATCGCTCAACGCTCGTTCGAGGCCTGCAAGTTTCTGGTGGATGTCGTGCCCGATACGGTCAATGGGGTGGATATGCGCGGCTTCCCGGCGCGCGTGGTCGTCCCGATTGACTGGCACGAGCCGGTCAACGAGCAGTACGGCGAGGAGTTCAACAGACGCCGCCGCCAGAGCGATCCGTTCTGGAAACTCATCACGCCACGGTTCCCCGAGAGCGAGGACGGCCAATACCTCTGGAAATGCGATACCAGCTCGGACGAATTGGCCGGACATTACTTCTTCTACGCCATTTACTACGATCTCGTGGCCGAAACCGAAGAGGAAAAGGCGCCGGTGCGCGAGGTCGTGGCGGCCATTACCGACCACCTGATCCGCAACGAGTTCAATCTGGTCGATCACGACGGCACGCCCACGCGCTGGGGGCGGTTTGGTCCCGATTTCCTCGAGACGGTCTACGGATGGGACCAGCGCGGCCTCAATTCACTGATGATGCTGTCTTTCCTGGCGGTCGCCGAACATATCACCGGCGACGCGACGTACGGCGAAACGGCCGCGATGCTGCGCGACGAGCACGCCTACCACATCAACGCCATGGAGGCACGGCCCTATTTTCCGCCAAGCTCGGTGGTGCCGTGGGACAACAATCTCGCGCTGCTCGCCTTCTACGGGCTGATGGATTACGAAAAGGACCCGGAATTGCTGATCATGTACAGGCGGAGTCTCGATCTTTGCTGGCTATTCGTGAGCAAACAGAAGAACGCGCTGTGGAATGTCCTGTATGCGGCATGCGCCCAGCGGTTCGCCCAACAGGCGGCAGATGGAATGTTTGCGGACGCGTTTCCCGAGGCCGGCCCGTTTACGCAGTTCGCCGTGCAGATGCTCAGCCGCTTCGAACCGCCTATCGCGGATACCGTGGACACGCTCAAGGGTATGCCGCTCGAGCTCATCGGATGGCGAATGAATAACACGCACCGCCTCGACATTCAGCTCGACCCGACGCCCGGACAACAACCGGTCTATGGCTGGTCGCGTGTGGACGGAAAAGCCCTGCCTATCGAAGAACGGTCGCATGTACGGCAGGATCGCGACGCCTTCCGGCTCGACGCCTCCGAGGATGACGGCTGGGCCGAACACGAGGGGACGTTCTATCTATTGCCGTACTACATGGCGCGGTATCACGGGTTTCTCGAATGAACCCCAAAAAACAGTTTCCGAACACGCCGGTATCGCTATAGACAGGTTGCCAAGCGCCAATGTGCATGACTAATCTCACCCATCGCGATCGGCATCGCGATCGCGACCGGAATCGGGATCGGGATCGGGATCGGCATCGGGATCGAAATCCGGCCCAACCAGACTTCGGAAAAGGGTGACGGCGTGCGCTACCGCTCTTCCACCAAAGTCATCTTTGCGATGAGGACGGCGAGAAGAGCTGCCAGAAGCACCAAAGCGCCCTGCGCGGCGCGGCGCGCCACCGGAAACGTGTCGGCCGCCTGGGTCAC
>SLSB01000633.1 GCA_007130675.1 Candidatus Hydrogenedentota bacterium
CTTCTATCGTGCCTGTGGCACTTTCAACTCAAGAACGATGAACACGCCAACGCCAGTGGACCCTTAGAAACGCGGTCCCGGCTACGCCCATCACGGTATCGCCCGGTCTTATAAGCGCCAATCCGTTTCGTCAGGCTCGCCCACTGGATGAAGGGGAAGACAGCGCGTCTTGGTTTTCGTGACTGGGCAAAACACAGGTCAGTGCCCTTGAACAGCTTTTTCAAGAATGGCCGGCTTACGGCGCGGCAAATTCGTAGATGCGGGCCTCGGTGGGGAATAACGTCAGCTCCAACCGCGCCTCGTCCTCGATGGGTCCCATATCGTGTGTGCCGTCCGTGTCAATGCGAGAAAGCGTCGCACCTGCGGGAATCGGATAGACCTCGCGGGGGAGGTCCAGGACAACCGGTTGCGGGGTTTCGCTCACGTTAGCCAGCACGACGCAGACATCGCCGTCCGGGGCCTGCCAGGCGCTCGCCAGCACGGTGGGAAACGCACGGCGGTATTCGCGCACGGCATCGTGCTGGCCTGCGTAGATCGACAGGCGCGATACATCAATCTCCTCTTCGGGTACGCCCATTGCGGGCGGCCGAAGCATCGTGCCGTGGAGGAGGTACTTGAGCGCTTCGAGCCGAAGCCGGGCCAACTCGATCATGTAGGCGGTTTCCTCGGGCCGGTCCTCGAAATGCGAGGGGCGGAAATTGGCGATGGTGGGCTGCTGCCCCCAGACAAACGCGCGCGCCTGCTCGATGCGAAACTGCTGCGCGAATTTCCGGTCGAGCAGTTCGAGGGGCTTTTCCGGGGCGAACTCGGCGGGCCACAGATCGTCATACGGCGGCATGGTGAGCGACGAGTAATTGCCGAACTGGATCGTGTAGCCGTGGTACACCGCCTGGAAAAAGGGGATCGGCTCCCAGATGCCCGGCGCGGCGTAGCGTTCCATGCTGACCTGGAGGCTCAACATCAGATCGAGGTGAGGCAGCCACGATTCGCCGCAGCCTTCTCCCGCGAGCACCACGTCGTGGGATGCGGGATGCTGGTTCATGCGCATGTCCGTGTTGCATCGTTCGCGGATATCGTCCTCGAGCATGCGGAATCCATTCACCCAATACGTGCCTCCGCCAATCGGGTGGCCGTGCGCGGGGTCATAACACGCCAGGCTCAGGCAGGCCTGATCCATATAGATGGCGCTGACCCCGAGTTCGTTGACGGCCTTCTCGGCGAGACCGGCGTATTTGTTGCGCCAGAAGGACGTGCCGATGCACATGGGCGCGCAGGGCGCCCGCTCGAATGTGTTGTAGTATTCGGGGCGCACCTCGCCGTCGGGGCCTTTGACCGCGTACCGCTCGGCGTTTTCTTGTTCCCAGCTCTCGGTGGTCATGCCCCAGAGCCGCTGGTTCATGTAGACCATGGCGTTGACGCCCGCGATCCGCGCCTCGCGGACGGCCTCGAGGAAGGGCTCGGCGCCTTCACGCGGCGGGAAGTACTCGGGGAAGCCGATGTCGTAGGCGCAGCCGTGCCACCAGTGCCAAAACACGCTGACGGGCAGGCCCGACCGCTCTTGAAGCGCCATCGCGGGGACGAGTACGTTCTCCGAACGGCCGCGGTTCCAGACCCAGATCGCCGTGTCGGCTGCCCAATCGGCCACGGCGCTTTTTTGTAGACGCGCTTCTCGAGCCCACGGCTGTTCGAGCGCCCATTCGCGGTACCGTTCCGCCGCCGTGAACCAGTCGCCCTCGAAGGTCCCGAGGATTGCCTGGTAGGCAGGTTCGTAGCGTTCGGTGTGGTCGGAACCCCCCTCGGGAAGATGGATCATCTCGATGCCCAGCCGTCCATCGGGGCCGCCGAATACGCAGAAGCGTTTCAGGAAATCGTCGGCGTCATCGGCGCTGAGGAAGATTCCGGGACCGTCCTCGCGATAAAGCGCCACGCATTGCAGCGACAATTGACCCGGGTAGGCCCAGTCCCAACGGCGCGGCTGTTCGGCGTTGGACAGGTAATTGCGCGGGTTCTCGGTGAGCTGTCCCATCCAGAGCGGGGCCGCCAGACGTTCGTCTTCCTGGGCGGCAATGCCGGGGATTCGCGGGAAAAACAGCGAAACCAGCGGCAGATCCTGGGCGTTCTCGACCGCAATGTTCCAGAAGGTGGTCGAGTTTTCCGCGGCAAGCGAGACCGTCGCGCGCACCGTGAGGTCAGGCGCTTCCGCCATACCGAAATCCTGCCAGACCAGTTCGAGGGTGTGTTCGCGTTCTTGGCACGGCGTGCACGAGAAGCTCCCGGCGCGGCCCGGATCGATCTGGATAACCTCGAAGGAAGGATGCAGGCGAAGGGTCCACAACAGATCACTTTCGGCAGGGTCCGCGAAGGCATGTCCACTCTCTTTGTCCGTGAATTCGACAAGATGCCCGTTGCTTCTGTCAAAAGCGACGCGAAGTGCTTCGCTCTCGAGCACGCACCAGGGTTCAGCAATGGCAGCACGCTGTGTAAGCACCGGGGCAAGGAGTAACCCCAACACAAAGGAGGCTCTGAACATCGGAATTCGGCTGAACATCATTGCGGAATCCTCCCATGTATTCGATGCAACGGGTATCGAATCTCGAAGCAGATTCTCTGTGCAGAATATGCTGCCAGATGGGCGGTGCTTCTGCAAGGCAGCTTCGGTAAGGAGCGCTTGTCGAGATGCTCGACACGCACGGAGTGAAACAGTCTCCCTACACCATCGTTGAGGACGCGGAACTGGCCGAGTTCAACAAGCTGTCAAAAAGCCAGGGTGCGGAATCCGTATTCGCACATGCGGTGTCACGTTTAGACCGCACCCTGGTGCATTGTCTGTGTTATGCGCTGCGCCGCGTGGCGTTATTCCGAAGCGGCGACCTGTTGGCGGCGTTCCATAAGCTCACGGAAGGTGGTCAAGATGATGCCTTCCTCTTCGATGACCTCGCGCACTTTGTCGCTGAGCACCATTTCGAGTTCGGCTTCGCGCTTGCCGCCGGAGCCGGATATCGCGCCAAAGTTTTCGCCGGGCCGGGTCGCATGCAGAATGATCATCGTGATGCCGGGTTTCAGGTTGCGCAAGTTTTCGATGAGCGCCTCGGTCATGACCTGGGGGTCACTGGTGTCGGCCGTCGAGGTCATCAAATCGTCGAGAACGGGCAGTCCGCCTTCCCAGGCGCGTTGCGCAGCGCGCTGCACCATCGGTGCGATGGCCCGCTGGAGCTCGTTCTCGACGTTGTAGCCGCTCATGATCATAACGGGGATTTGCTTCTCGATCCCGATATTGACATAGCGCTCGAGGAACGCGGGCGAGTAGAACAACGTGCCCATGTGTGAATCGAGGTGGGTGATCGGCATGCCCATCTTCTCTGCCAACGCGATTTGGGCGCGGATTTCCGTCTCGACCTCGTCCGGGGTTGCGTTGGCAATGACATCCTGCACCCGGCGGTGCATGTAGCCTTCGCTGTCGACGAGACCCGGCACCGCATCGCGGCCCGCCACCGGCGCCCAGCGGTAGCCCCGCCACTCCGACGTCAGCGTCAAGTGCAGGCCATTACAGATGTGGGGATTCTCGCGAAGGTAGGCGTTAAACTCGGGCACCCACGAACACGGCATCATGGTGCTCACCGAGGTCAGCAATCCGTCTTCGAAGCCTTCAATGGTTCCGAGATTGCTCTCATGCGACATACCCGCGTCGTCGTTGTGAAAAATCAAGATGCGGTCTTCGGGACCCCAGCCCAAACGTTCGCCATAGGTCTGCTGGGCATATCCGGGGGCGGCCATCACAGCGCCAAGCACAGCAACAGCACATAGACAGATGGTGGTACGAGCCATGGTGAAGCTCCTTCTAATATGAGTTTCGTTGCACCGGGTTCGCTCACACCGCGAACCTTCCCGGATACGGTAACCGATAACTGCCGGGCCCGTCAAGCGGGTTTTGTGTGTTTTGTTTGTTCTCCTTTGCCGCGGTATGCGTGTTGTGTCCTGCGATGCGGTGGTGTGGTTTCCAGCGCAGGGGCTCGCAGAGGAAAAAGACATGAGGGTTCTCACGCGAAGCCGCAAAGACGCGAAGAAGGGAAGGTTGGCTGTTTTTTGGCGGCTTGGCGCCTTTGCGTGAGACACAGGTTTGAGATAATTCGGGCCGGTGGAATCGTTGCAAGACCTATTGCTGCGCCAGAAACTCGTGGCTATCGTGCAGCCCCGTAGGGGCTACCTGAAATAGCCCGGGGCAAGGCGCGCGGTCACGCGCGCCGGCGCCCCGGGGAACGCCCACTATGCGGTTGAGCCCTGAAAGGGCGATCCAGAAAGAAGGCGTGAGAATCTGTCTTGTTTGGGGGCCGGGACGCCCCCTCAGGGCTTACGCTCATGGGGTCGCCGTGTTCCTGGGGCGACGCTTCGCTCTGCCCCAGGCTATCCTGGACTGCCCCTTCGGGGCGCCAACGAACCGAGAAGAACCCGGAACATGCACGAGCGGTTGCCATTTCATCTGGACGCTGAAGGGGTCTTTCAGCAGCTCCCCCGTACCAAATCATACGCGCTGTGGTGTGCGTGTTGTGTTCTGCGATGCGTGGCGTGGTTTCCAGCGCAGCGTCTCGCAGAAGAAGAAGACATGAGGATTCTCACGCGAAGCCGCAAAGACGCGAAGAAGGGAAGGATGGGTGCATTTTGGGGGGCTTGCGCGCGCGCGAAATATTTCGTAGCCGGATTTGGGAAGGGGGAGGGTGAAGATTTTTTGACATGATTGACATGATTGACAGGTTGGGCCGATTGGATGTCGGGGTCGAATTGTAGCTCCCGCGTTGCGCGGGACCGGACGCTACACCCGCAAACGCGATGTTGCGGCAGGTTATTGCCTGGGTCGCCGCGCGGCGATCTCTTCGTCTTTGTGCCGTTTGTGCCTTATGTGGCCAACCTCAGAGCGGACAGGAAAGTCCGCTCCCCTTTTTTCCGAACAAGACAGAGGACAGGCGGGTTGAGACCCCAAACAGCCATCAAAATCTACGTCATCTGCGGATGGCCCTCTTGCCGATGTTGGCGGATTGCGCGAGAACGCCTGGCAGCGGGTTACGGTTCC
>SLSB01000583.1 GCA_007130675.1 Candidatus Hydrogenedentota bacterium
CATATCACAACTTAGCGCGCACAGACGTGTAGCAATAGGAGAACAAAATGACGCCGAAAATCTCAACCGCGTTGGAAGTCTTTTCCGGGTGTGCAGATCGCTATTGCCCGGCAGGGTACCGGGAACCGCTTCGGATGCAGGAACGCTTGGCTGCGCTGTCGAAAATCAAGGCGATTAAGGCCGTTGAAGTAACTCAGACCGATGTAAGCGCAGATCTCCCTGGCAAAGAACTCAAGCGCATGCTGAAAGATTATGGTTTGGCCTGTTCAGGCGTTTCAGCCAATCTGGCCTATGACCGCCGTTTCGCGCTCGGCGCCTTCGGGCATCAGCATCCCAAGACCCGCAACGCCGCCATTGACGAGGGCCGGAAGGCGGTAGACCTTGCCCGCCAGCTTGGCGCTACCGAGATCACGGTGCGCCTGTACAGTGACGGTTTTGACTACCCCTTTCATATTGATTATGCCCAGCACTGGAACACGCTGATATCCTCCATCAAGACCATCGCGAAATACGCATCGCCCGATGTGAACGTCGCCATCGCTTACAAAGGCGCCGAACCGCGAAAGTTTCTCACCGTGGCCACCGTCGGAAAGGCACTGTCCCTCTGCCAGGAAATCGCCATGAAAAACGTCGGGGTGGCGCTCAACTTCTCGCACGCCCTTATGGCGGGAGAGAACCCCGCGGAATCCATCGCGTTTCTTGCAAGGTCCAACAAGCTCTTCCAGCTTTATTTCAGCGACAGCTACCACAGCGCCGACGATATGCTCATTGCCGGCAGTGTGCACATGTGGGAGACCATGGAGGCGCTGTTCTATCTCAAAGTGACCAAATTCAAGGGTTACTTCACGCTGGACATGCAGCCGAAGCGCATCGACCCGATACAGGCCTGCCAGATTGCCGCAGGCAACATCGCGATCCTCTGGAAGAAACTCGAGAAGATCGATACCACCGAGATACGCAAAGCACAGAAGACGCTGGACGCGGTGGAAAGCCAGAAGATTATCCGGCGGGCCATGCTTCAGTAACCGATACATTCCGAGATTTGCAGAGTTCTGACTCGAGTGACATCGCATCGCGGTTGTGCAACTCATCAGGAGCGCAGGGTCTCGCCTGGCGCGGCAAGGTTCACCGCGCGCCCGCACCCTGCTATACTGCCTGCCGCCATGCCTGAACCATCGGTATATGTGCTCATCATCAACTGGAACGGCCGCGAACACCTCGCGGACTGTTTTGATTCGCTGCTGGCAGGCACATATCGCAATTGCCGGTTCGTGCTGATTGACAACAACAGCGGCGATGACTCGATCGCGTTGGTCAAAGAGCGGTTTAGCGATCCGCGTATCGAGATTCTATCTTTGCCGGAAAATCTCGGGTGGTCAGGCGGCAACAACCGCGGTATCGAGCGCGCTCTCGAAGACGGTGCGGATTACGTCTTTCTTCTGAACAACGATACAGCCACGGCGCCCGACGCCATCGAGCGGCTCGTTGCGGCGGCCGAATCAATGCCCGAATGCGGTGCGCTCGCCCCGAAAATGGTGCTGTTTGATACCCCCTATCTGCTGAATTCCATCGGGATCGAGTGCTCGATTATCGGTTCGTCATGGGACATCGGTGTGGGGCGGCTCGACGGACCCAAATGGTCAACACCTCGCACGGTTCTCGGCGTTTGCGGCGGCGCGATGTTTCTTCGCGCCGAGGCCCTGCGCGCAGCGGGGCTGCTACCGGATTTTCAGATTTATCTGGACGACCTCGACCTCTGTTTGCGGATTTGGAACGCCGGATTCAAGATTTGGAACTGCCCGGAGGCCCTTGTTCGCCACAAGTTCAGCGCCACCATGGGCGAAGGGAAACGTCTGCGTCAGAAATACTACCTGAACACCCGCAACCGGATGCGCCTCGTGTTGCGAAATTTTCCGGCAGCTCAAATGCACCGGATTATCCCCAAGATGCTGCTCGGAGAAGCAAAGTCCATCGGGCGGGGCGTTCTGGACGGCGACTACTGGAAACTGCCTGCCCATGCCCGGGCCTGGTGTGCAAGTCTGGTGTATCTGCGCGAGGCATGGCGGGCGCGGCGGCGTCACGGCGCAAGCGCCCGCTTCTGGGACCAGATTCGAGACGATATGCTCTTCTTCCCCGGTGTGGAACTTCCAGAGCGCGGCTGGTACGAAACGCGCATTGTCCATGGAGAAGCGGTGCGCCCGATATCCAAAGCGGCCACCATGGATTGGGCAGGTGGACACTTGCGGTTAACGCTCATCAATTGCTATCCTGCCTTGGGCGATGCGGAAACCGAAGTCTTCGCCGGGGGGCAGTTGATTGCGGCTCTATGCACGGAAGACCGCACCGTGTATGACGTGACCGCCCCGCCCGGGCTCCTCGAGTTTCGCGCCAAACGGATTTTCGACGCGGATGAAACCGGGGAATTGAGCGATTTCGGCGGATGGTTGCGGGTTGACCCCCCTGTAGTCTCGGACAATATCCGCCTCGCGCGGAAATAACCGGGATAGGAAAAGCGCATGGCCACATTTGACCTTGCCAACTATACCGAGAGCCGCAAGGCGTTTATCGACAACCAGTTGGAGTGCATACTCCCGCCGGGCGGCACAGAGCCCCGAGCCGTTTCGGCGGCCATGCGCCACGGTACGCTAAGCGGGGGAAAGCGGCTGCGGCCTATGATGTCGCTGATAGTCGCCGAAGTCGGCGGCTTCGCACACGAAACCGTCGCGGAGGCGGCATGTGCTGTTGAGTTGGTGCATGCGGCTTCGCTGATTCTCGACGACCTACCCTCGATGGACAATGCGCGCTTGCGGCGCGGGCAGCCCTGCACGCATGTGCTCTACGGCGAATCCACCGCCATACTCGCGGCGATGGATCTGATCGCGGTGGCCTATCGTCTGGTGGCGGAAAACGCAGAGCGGAACGAGTGCCCGGCAGCGCCGGTCATCGCTCAACTGTCGCATGCCATCGGCCACGAGGGCATTGTGCGCGGGCAGCATGAGGACTTGGCGCTGACCGGAAAACGCGCGTCGCTCGAGCAATTGACGGACATCTACGCCCACAAGGCCGCGGCCCTCTTTTTGGCCGCGGTGCGGATTCCCGCGCGTATCCTTGCCATGGATGTGCGGACAATAAGCGCACTGGAACGCTACGCGGAAAATCTCGGGCTGGCTTTTCAGATTACCGACGATCTTCTGGATGCTGGCCACGCGCCCGAAGATGTGGGCCGCAGCACGTTCGTCACCTTGTTGGGAAAAACCGGAGCAGAGCGCAAAGCTCGTGAACTGGTGGAGGAGGCAACGGATGCATTGGATATCCTCGGCTCCGAAGCCATGGTATTAAAGGCACTTGCTGAATATGTCGGCACACGAAAGCAATAGGCAGCGTCCCGTATTCGTTTATGTGCTCCTGGCCTTTTTGTGTATTGGTCTGTCAGGAGTACTGGGTTTCTGGCTTGGCGGAATGATTGGAAAGGCTTCGCGCCCGTATGAATTGGCCGACATAGCCCTCGAGACTCCGCTCGAAGACCCATTGTTCGAGATTCCCGAACCTGTCGAATGGTCTGAGCCTCCGGTCTACGTATATCTGGAAGAAGCCAGTCCCGAGGCGCTCAAGAGGCGCGTCGAGCAAGCCGCAGCCGAAATCACAGTCGAAGACGGCAGGGCGGTACGCTTTTTCCGGTTTGTGGCGGAAGTCCCTCTGCCTTGGCCAGAACACGACATCGGCCCCGATGCCGCGCTCGCAGCCATCAATGCCATTGCCGAAGGCTGCGCCGACGCCGAGATCATTTTGTCTATTCCGCTCGATCCGCCCGCTGAGTGGCTCGAAGCGCACCCCGAATCAACCATGAAGATTGGCGGAGAGGCTCAGCCTTATGTCTCCATCGCATCGCGAAGATGGCGTGAAGAAATCCGTGCAAATATCGAGACACTCATTGGGGCGGTGCAGGAATCTTCGGCCAGTGCACAGGTAAAGGGCTACGTGTTGCGATGCCTCAAAGACGGATGGTGGGTGCAACCGGAAGGCTATGACCGCTCAGAGGATAACACGCTTGGTTTCCGGGAATGGCTGACCATCCGCTATGAGACAGCGGAAGCGTTCCGCAGCGCCTGGAGCGAGAGCGAGATCGCCATCGAAATGGCAACCGTCCCGAACGAACAGAAAGGCGGCGAGGGGGCTCCCATTTTCTACAGAACGCCGGCCGACCAGCGCAACATTGATTTCCTGCGGTATGTCTCCGAGAGCACCGCCGAGACGATCGCGCTTTTAGCCTCGCAGATCAAGGCGATCGCTGGGCACGAAACCCGGGTCTACGCCCCCTATGGCTTTTCCTTTGGGCCGACGGCCAACTGCGCGGGGCATGCCGCGCTTGGCGATTTGCTCAACAGCGATATAGACGGGTTTGTGGCGCCGCCAGGCTATGGCGCGTTTGACCTCGAGGAAAGCGGGGGCCTTCTTGGCCCCGTACATAGCGCCCACCATTACGCGAAACAGTGGTTTCTGCTCGATGATACCTTGGCACGCGCACCGGCAGCCGAAGACGGCGAGTCCTTGCCCAAGGATGCGAAAAAGCGGCAGGAACACATTTTTTCGGTAGCGGTTACTCAGGGGCTGGGACTTTTCTGCCGAATTCCGGCCGAAGATACGCCAACGGTGTCCCGAAGCACGTTGGATTCCCTGAAAGTACTCAAGAGTCTGTACAGTCCCGCGCGCGACGCTAAGCCCGGCGAGGGCAGGGAACCGTTCGGAGACATTCCCAGCCGCCAGCTGACCGTGGTAGTCGATGAGGCCAGCCGTTTTCACCAAGCATGTGATGGCTCGATTAACCAGCAATTGCTCCAGTTGCTGCCGGGCGACGCCTTAGGCATCGGGGTCCCCGTGCAAGTGTGCCTCCTCAGCGACCTGCTGGCTGGAAACGTGGCACCCACGCCCTTCTATCTGTTCCTCAATGTGTTTGCCCTGCCGCCAGACAACCGCGAGCTGCTCCACGCCATCATGCGCGGGACCGGCGCCACGGCCATCTGGGTGTACGCGGCGG